>DATKVT010000022.1 GCA_035529935.1 Williamwhitmania sp.
GAGGACCATCATCGAACTCTTTGAGGAGAGTGTCAATAAATTTAAGAACAATCCGTTTTTGTGGGAAAAGAGAAACGGGGCTTTTGTAGCAACAACCTTTCACGATACCCAAAAAGAGGTAGAGCGCTTTGCTACAGGACTACTGCATCTTGGAGTAAATCATGGAGATAGAGTTGCCTTGCTTTCTGAGGGTAGAAACCTATGGATAATAAGCGAGTTAGCTATTTTATATACTGGAGCCATTAACGTTCCTCTTTCAATTAAGTTGGAGGAAAGCAACGAGTTACAATTCCGGATCGAGCATTCGGAAACGTCAATAATTGTTTGCTCTGCCAACCAACTCGCAAAGATTAGGGCCATCAAAAAAAATCTACCCCAAATCAAAGCTATCATTCTCCTTGATGAAATTGAAAACTTACAGGAGAAGGAGATAGTGCTTACGGAGCTACTTCGGAATGGTGACAAGATTCTTGCAAATGGAAAGGACCAACTTGAGATAGCTAAATCAAAGGTAAAACCAGATGACTACGCCAACATAAGCTATACCTCCGGAACTACAGCTGATCCAAAGGGTATCATTCTTTCTCACAGGAATTACACGGCCAACGTTGAGCAGGCACTAACCCTGATGGAAATTCCAACAAGTTTTCGAACACTCATTATTTTGCCACTCGACCACTGCTTTGCACACGTAGCAGGCTTTTACTCTTTTATGGCAAAAGGAGCTAGCGTCGCTACTGTTCAAACGGGGAAAAGTCCTTTGGAAACACTAAAAAACATTCCATTAAACATAAAGGAAATAAAGCCAAATCTTCTACTGAGTGTTCCCGCCCTCGCCAAAAATTTTAGAAAAAACATTGAAAGTGGCATTCGAGCAAAAGGGCCAATGGTGGAAAAGTTGTTTAACCATGCGCTCAAAGTGTGCTATGCCCATAACCGCGAAGGATATAATAAATCCAAGATGTCAGCATTGCTCTACAAGCCAATCATTTGGGTGTACGATAAAATTCTATTCTCAAAAATCCGTGAGAACTTTGGGGGTAAACTTAAGTTCTTTATTGGAGGAGGAGCACTTCTCGACATTGAACTGCAGCGTTTCTTCTATGCCATCGGAATCCCAATGTTTCAGGGTTATGGACTTTCAGAGGCGACACCAATTATCTCATCCAACTCGCTGAAGCGCCATAAGCTTGGCTCATCAGGTTTCCTAGTAAAGCCATTGGAACTAAAAATTATTGACGAGAAGGGCAACGAGCTGCCTGCGGGTCAAAAGGGTGAAATTATCATCAAAGGTGAAAATGTAATGGTGGGTTACTGGAAAAATGAAAAGGCCACCAACGAAGCACTTAAAAATGGTTGGCTATTCACCGGAGATCTTGGCTACATGGATAGCGATGGCTTCCTATATGTAATGGGCAGGTTTAAAAGCCTTCTTATTGCCAGCGATGGAGAGAAATACAGCCCTGAAGGAATAGAGGAAGCCATGGTTGAGTATTCAAAGTATATCGACCAGGTTATGCTTCACAACAATCAAAATCCCTACACTATCGCCCTAATTTCGCCAAACAGGGAGGCCTTAAAACGGCATGTCATAGCTGAGGGGCACACTTTGGGTTCGCCCGAAGCAGCGTCGGCAGCCATTGAAAAAATTCAGCAGGAAATTAATCGGTTCAAAAAGGGTGGTGAGTTGGAAGATATGTTTCCAGAGCGGTGGATGCCAGCCACTTTTGCAATTCTTCGGGAGCCATTTACTGAGCATAACCAGATGGTAAACTCCACCATGAAGATCGTCAGAGGCAAGATTGAAAAGCACTATGCCGATACTATTACCTACCTTTTCACGCAGGAGGGCAAAAACCCAAACAACAAAAATAATCTTGAAAACATCATGTAAATCAACTCCAATAAACATACATAGCAAAAGAGGGATCGTTGTGATCCCTCTTTTGCTTTAATCTTTACCAGATCAGTAGCAGCCTAACTCTTTAGTCGAATGGTTTTGCCAACCAAATGCCCCGTTGAAAAAGCTGCTTGAATATTATATCCGCCAGTATCGCCGTCAATATCCAACACTTCACCAGCAAAATATAGATTTGGGACAAGTTTAGACATCATAGTTTTCAGATCAACCTCATGTAAGTTCACACCCCCTGCAGTGGTCATTGCAACTTTAAAACTACCTACTCGCTCAATTTCAAAGGGATACGAACAAAGTAAAACAACAAGTTGTGTGCGTTTTTGCGCGTTAATATTTGACAGAAAATCACTCGCTTCAATGCCAATCTCCTCCAACACAATACGCATTAAACTTTTTGGCAAATTATAGTTTCGTAGTAGCGTTTGGATAGTCATATTACCCTGCCGTGCTGAAGCGTCAATGAATTGTTGCCTAAAATGATCCTCATTACAGCCAATAATATTAACCTTTAAGACATCCCCAACCTCAAAACTTCTCGAAAAATCAATAATACCAGGACCACTTATTCCTTTATGAGTAAATCCTAAATCTCCTCTTCGTTCAGCAATTTTTCTGTCTTTACGGTAGAGACCAATTGAAACATCATGAAGCGATACGCCAGCCAAATTAGCTAACTCATATTTTTTTACAAAAACAGGAGTTAATGCAGGCTTGGGATCAACAATAGTGTGTCCAAAACATTTTGCAAATGAATACCCATCACCGGTGGACCCTGTAGTCGGATAAGATGCACCTCCGGTTGCAATCACCAAATTATTACAGTGAAACGTGTCGGAGTCAGTAACAACATTAAATAGATCATCGCTTTTTGAGACAGATACTACACTGGACTCTACATTAATATTTACAGAGAGATGTAAACACGCTGTCATGAGGCACGAAAGAACGTCTTCAGCCCTGTCAGTTACAGGAAATATCTTATCGTTTTTATCAACAACAGTATTCAATCCATGCTTACTAAAGAAGTTAACAATATCTACATTAGTAAACTCCTTTAGAGCACTTTTAAGAAATTTGCCATGCTCACCATAACGATTAAAAAAGTCGTTAATAGCGCCTGCATGAGTAATGTTGCAGCGCCCAGATCCCGCAATAAGCAGTTTCTTCCCTAGCTGAGAATTCTTCTCAAGTAGCAGGGTGTCACTTCGTCCGACAGAAATTGCTGTGAATAGGCCAGCAGGGCCACCGCCAATTATAATTGTATGAAAGGTCTTCAATTGTTGACTTTTACTGAAGCAAAGATAAATATAAAGAAGCAATGTAATTAGGCTTAGTTCCAAACAGATGATGTTGGAGACCAAAGATTAGTTATTGTAAAAGATTACAATTTGTTGCATTGGTGAGTATGGAGCAAAAAAAAGTCCCGAGCTCAGTTGAGCTCGGGACAAAAAACCGGCGGCGGCCTACTCTCCCACCTTGCGGCAGTACCATCGGCGCTGGCGGGCTTAACGGCCCTGTTCGGAATGGGAAGGGGTGGTACCCCGCCGCCATAGC
>DATKVT010000023.1 GCA_035529935.1 Williamwhitmania sp.
TGGCCACCGGAGGATCGTTTACCGGTATAATGGTAATGGATACGGTAACGGTATTCCCGTCGAAGGTTCCATCATTCACCTTGTAGGTAAAGCTGTCGGAGGTGGTTTCGCTACCATCGTGAGTATATACAAATGAGCCGTCGGCGTTTAAAACCAATGTTCCATGGGTAGGATCCGACATCTTTATAGCGGTAATAGCATTTCCATCGGCATCACTATCGTTTCCTAAAACACCGGGTGCAGGTACCGTAAGTGTTCCTCCCTCGTTAACCGAGTAGGAGTCAGCAACAGCAACGGGTGGGTTATCGTTGAGGTTATTGAGATTGATGGTTACCGTGCCAGTGTCAGTATTAAGACCATCGCTGGCTTCAACCGTAAGAACGAAGGTTTGGGTAGTCTCAAAATCGATCTTGGTAACATCGGCAACGGTAATAATGCCCGTTGCTGGATCGATGGTAAAGGCTCCGAGAGTGTTACCGGCAATGATGGAGTATGCAATATGGTCTCCATCGCCATCAATGTCAGTTCCGGTGTTCTTGTCATGCTCATCGTAAACCGAAGTTCCGTTGGGCGAGTTCTCATCTAAGCTAACAACTACGTCATCAATGATTGGGCCAACGCAGGAGTATACCGAAACGGTTATGGCAAGGCGGGCTTGCGATTCACATCCATTTACCGTTTGTGACGCATAGTAGGTAGCTCCGTTAACAAGCGGTGTTGTGCCAGCAAGCAGTGTGCCACCTGTTGAGGCATCATACCATTGTATGTTGCTGCCAGAAACGATGATGTTATTTAGCGTAGGGCTTATTCCTTGGCAGAATGCTTGAGGTGAAGTTCCAGTGGGTGCCACTGCGGGAGTTTTAAATTCCACGGAAACAAGGTCGGATGAGGCGCTGCAGGGTGCATTGCTGATGGTCCACTGTAGGGAGTAAACCGAGCCTTGAGTTCCAGAAAATGAAGTGTTTGGATCGGTTGCGTCACCCAGTGAGCCACCTGTTCCCGAAACAATTGTCCACAATCCTGTTCCTACGGTGGGGGTATTGGCACTAAGCGTAGTGGCTGTAATACCGCACATCGCTGAATTGGTTTGGTCAACTCCAGCATCAGAAGGTGTTGGATTTTTTGGGAAGAAAATGGTAACATCATCGGTAGATACGCATCCAACGCTGGTGATGGTCCATCTTAAATCATAGGTGTTTCCAGCAGTTCCAGAGAAAGAAGAGGTTCTGCTTGAGGCATTGCCAAACCAACCACCAGTTCCAGAGATTATGCTCCAAGCACCAGTTCCAACCGTTGGATTGTTTGCTGCAAGGGTTGTGGCAGTAAGTCCGCAAAGTGATGCGCCGGTTTGGTCTGGACCTGCGTCGGAGGTTGTAACGTTGGATGTGCTTACCTGCAGTTGCACATTGTCGGAGTTAGAGGCACACGATCCGTTGGAAATTGTCCACTTGTAGATATATGTTCCTGTAGACAACCCAGTAATTGTTGTTGTTGGCGAATTTGGGTTGGTAATGGTTGGTGACCCTGGTCCGCTAACCTTTGTCCAGGTACCCATTCCGTTCACAGGGGTATTTGCTGCCATTGTTACTAGGTTATTTCCACAAATTACTTGGTCGGCACCGGCATCAGCCGTTGAAGGTGTGGCATACACATTAATTTGCATTTGGTCCGAGGAGGTGCAGGGGCCATTGGCCACTGTCCAATCCAGGAGGTATGTTCCCGGAACCAAATTGGAAATATCGGAGTTGTATAGGTTAACGTCGGTAATGGTGGGCGTGTTTGGACCGCTTACCAATGTCCATGTTCCGGTTCCACTGGTTGGGGCAGTTGCCGCAAGTGTTGTGGAAGTGAGGTTACATAAATCTTGGTCAACACCAGCAATAGCAAGGGAAGGAAGTGCGTTCACTGTAAGGTCGGTTGTTGCCGAAGTTGAGGCACAGGTTCCATTTGAGATTGTCCATTGGAAGGTATAGGTTCCGGGAATGGTTCCCGATAGGGTTGAATTTGGCGAATTTGGTGTTGTAATAGTTACGTTATTAGGTCCTGTCAACTGCGACCAGGTACCAACCCCTACGGCCGGCGTGCTTCCGTTTAGTACAGGCGTGGTGTAGTTGCAGATGGAAAGCGGTCCTCCCGTTGTCGCCGTTGAGGGTAAACCATAATCGTTGATGGTAACAACGTCGGAAGCAGAGCAAGTTAGATAGGATGATGTCCAGCTAAACTCGTAAGTTCCTGCAATAAGCCCGGTTACGGTTGTTGTTGGGTTGCTTGGATCGGTAAAGGTTGCTGTATTGGGTCCAGATACCTGCGACCACATGCCTGCACCAGTAGTAATTGTATTTCCAGCTAGGGTTGTTGAGGCCACATTGCAGAGGTTCTGATCAGGACCAGCATCTGGTGTGGTTGGCGGTACGTTAATATTTAGGGTTACATCATCCGAAGAGGAGAGGCAGGGGCCATTGGCAATGGTCCACCGCATTACGTAGGTTCCGCTTGTTGAAAAGGTAACGCTGCTGTTTGGCGATATTATTGATGCAATGTCGGAGGTTCCTGGACCACTAACCTGGCTCCAATTTCCAAGGCCAACTGTTGGAGCATTTCCTTCAAGAGAGGTGGTATATCCGCAAACGTTTTGGTCAGATCCTGCATCGGCCGTTGTTGGTGTGGCATAAATTTCGGCCATAACTTGGTCGCTCGAGCTGCAACTACCGTTGGTGATAGTGTATTTAAGCCAATATACGCCTGTTGATACACTATTAAGGGAGGCATTTTGTCCGTTGGGGCTAAACGTACCTCCTGTTCCAGAAATTTTGCTCCACAAGGCCGTTTCTGATCCCCCGGGTGCATTTCCAGAAAGGGCAATGGAAGTACCTCCGCACTGTTGGATGTCGGCTCCTGCATCGGCTGGTGTAGCCGGAGCAGAGATGGTTACATTCATTTGGTCCGTGGAGTTACATCCTGTGGAAACAATGGAATACTGGAAGGTGTAGGTTCCGGGAATCATACCGGAAACATTGGCTGTATTGGGTCCCGTTGTGGTTATCGTTGGTGTGTTTGGCCCGCTAACTAGGCTCCAGGTTCCACTGCTTCCCGCGTTTCCTGAGAGTTGCGTTTCCGAAAGGTTACACAAATTTTGGTCCGCACCGGCATTGGCTGTTGGAGTTACAGTTATCTCCATATCGTCGGTGCTTACCGGACAGTATGTGCCATTTTGCGAAACCCATTGCAAGAAATAGTAGCCCATGGCTAGGTTGGAAACCGTTGAGGTTGGCGAGGTTGAAGCGCTAAACGATGGTGTTGTTGGGGCCGAGAGAACATTCCAGTAGCCTGTTCCATTGGTAATGGTATTGGCGGCCAGTGTAGTGGCTGAAGCTCCACACACAGACTGGTCGATACCAGCGTCTGCGGTGGTTGGTGGAGTTGATACTTTCGCTACCATTGCCGCAGAATTGCTGGCACACGCATTGTTCGAAATGGTCCAGGTAAACTTGTAGTATCCGTCGGTTAATCCAGTTACGGTGGTGTTGGGTTGTGCAGGGTCTGTTATTACTGGACCGGCATTGCCAATTGACTGAGTCCAATAACCTGTTCCTATGGCAGGTGTATTGGCGGCAAGGGTTATGGCCGTTCCGCAAATTGTTTGATCAGCACCTGCATTTGCTGCAGTGGCAGCGGCAGAGATGGTTATCATAACCGTATCACGGCTTACGTTGCAGGCATTGTAGGTTATGGCCCACTCAAACAGGTAAGTTCCGTCGGTCATTCCCGTAACAGTGGTGTTATACTTTGTGTTATTTGTTATGGTACATGCGGGCCCCGATATTTTAGTCCACACGCCAGATCCAGGAGTGGGATTATTCCCCGTCATGGTTACGGAAGTTGTCCCAGAAGTCTTGCACTGGTCACTACCCGCAGAAGCCTGAACAGGTCCCTGCGTGGCAGAGGTTGTAATCTGAACGTTATCGGCTGTGGTTCCACATGAATTGGCGATGGTCCAAGTAAAGGTATATAACGTAGACGGTGCTAACCCAATTACGTAAGCGGTTGGGCTATGAATATCTGAGAAAGAGATACCTGTGCTTGGCGAAACAGTCCAGGTGCCAGTTTCGTTTAGTGCGGGATTGTTACCAGTAAGAATTACGGGCGTTGCATAGCAAACAGTTTGGTCAACTCCTGCATTTGCCGCAGTTGGCGTAGTAGAAGCCACCACAACATTAACCTCATCCTGAGATGGAGCCACGTTCGATCCACCTTGGATGGTCCACCTAAAGGTATATTTGCCATTAATTAAGTCAGAAATTGTTGCATTATTCGAGGTTGGATTGGTGATAGTTGCTGTGCTTGGGCCACTAACTTGAGACCAATTACCAGTTCCAATGCTGGGGGGATTTCCGGCTAGGGCGGTGTTGGTTATGTTACATGCAAGCATTTGGTCAGTACCTGCGTTGGCGGCCGTTGGGGCCTTAGAAACGTATACCTTTATATCGCTATAAGCCTCGGAACAGCCACCTGATCCACCATTGGTAAATCGTTTAAAACGAATAACGTAAGTTCCATACTGGTTGAGGCCAGAAATGGTTTGAGGTGAAGAGGCGCTTGTCCAGCCGGGAGGAGTGTAACCAGCAGGGTAACTTATTACGGTATACTGGGTGGTATTGCCGCCACTTACAGTAAAAGGAATAGATGCCGAATATACACCTGGTGCCAATATAATATCGTTTCCCCCATTAACGGTAATGGTTGGGGCAGTTGTATAACTTATGGTCCTGGTAGCAGCAACCGAATTACACCCAGTAACCGAGTTCGTTATGGTGTATTTGTATGAAGAGGATGATGTTCCATTCAAACCAGTAACCGTGGTAGTTGTATTTGTTGGATTGGTTACGGTTCCTGTGCCAGCCGTTTTTTGCCATAAAACGTTTTCGTTGGTATAAAGCGGGGTACTGCCAACAAGCACTGCATCTGTTCTAGCATCACAGAATACCTGATTCCCTGATGTTATGGAAGCTGTGGTTACACTTCCAACGGGTGCAGGAACGGTTATTTGCATGTCGTCGACGCCATTGGCACAGGTGCCACTGACCGTCCAGCGCAAGGTGTAGATGCCCTGCTTTAAGTTGCTAATGCTAGTGTTATATGCAGTTGCATTACCAAAAGTGGGCGTATTTGGAGCTGTAACTACTGTCCAGAGCCCCCCCTGTCCACCCGTTCCATTACCAGGGAATGAGCTGCCTAGAGTTGCTGAGGTAGTTGAGGAGTAACAGGAGCTTAAACTTTGGTCGGGTCCTGCTGTTACGGTAGTTATTCCTCCCTTGTTTGAAATAACAACATCGTCGTAGGCGGAGCATCCGGTGGAGGCATTGGATATGGTCCAGCGCAGCGTGGTTGCACCGGCCTTGTTGCTAGCAAGAACAATGTTGCTGGTGGGTGAGTTGGGTGTTGAAATGGTTACCCCGTTATTGGTTCCTACCACCGTCCAAGTTCCTGTTTCTCCCGAGGCCGGTGCGTTTGCCGATAGCGAGTAGGTGCCGGGACAGTACATGGCATCTGGCCCTGCGGTAGGAGTGGTGAGGGGGTTGGTGGAAATGGTTACCTCGTTGGCTACCTTGGTTCCATCTTGGCACGTAGCCTGAATCATGAACTTATACACCGTATTTGGGGTGGCTCCAATAATGGAGGTGGTAAGGGCGCTGGGATCTGTTATGGTAACAGACGGCCCATCAGTTTGACTCCAAGTGGTTGCACCCGTGCCCTGAAAAAGCCCCGATTTATTACCAACAAGATCAATGGGAACGTTGGGACAGGTGGTAAATGGAACACCTGCATTCACAGAGCAGTTCTGCCCAAAGGTGCTGCTCAGGCTGAGCAGCAATATTACAAGGGTGGATAATATCCACTTGCTCCTTTGCAAAAAGGGTAAAATTGTTTGCATAATAATGGGACTTAATGATTTATTGTGCTTCAAATTCATGTCTGAGATATTAAAAATGAGGCTGCTAAATGGTCTCAAGTAAACTGCAACCATAATTTTTACACACTACAATGATACGTGGCTTGATCGCCAGAATCAATGGTGGAGTGACCAACAACGCCAATTCTTACATTACTCTTTGTGGAGAAATTCTAGATTGAAAATCAAAAAAAAGGATGTGGAAAAAGGCTGAATCAACAAGAGGTGATCCAGAAATAGGAAAAGTTGTTCTGAAACTATTTATTTTTGTTCTGAATGGCGCGGTGAGGAGATGTAATACGTTGGGCAAGGAGCGCTATTTGCCAAAACACTTAAGAATTTCTTTGCGATACTCTTTTGATAAAGGGATCGTTTCGTTAGACAAAACAATTTCGTTGATGTTAATTTTTTGAATGATATCTAAGTTTACAGCGTAGCTCCTATGTACTCGGGCAAAATTCTTTGGAAATCGTGTAAGGAGGTCTGTAAGAGAGGAACGAATAATATGCACCGCCCCTTCTTCCGTAATAATTTCAACATAAACGTGCTTGCTCCTCAAGAAAACAACTTTGTTAAAGTCTAACTTTTGATAGGATGCGCCCTGTTTTATGAGAAGGAAATCGGAATTGCCAACAACCTCCTGCTGTATGGGACTCTCTTTTTCATAATAATTGTAGAGGGCTATTTCTAGCGAGGTGTGCAGGTCTTGCCGCGTGAACGGTTTTAGAAGGTAGGCGCTTGGCATTGTTTGCTTTGCCCTGTGGAGTGTTTGGGAATCTGAGTTGGAGGTAAGAAAGATAAAGGGAAAACGGTATTGTTCGTTAATTGCATTGGCCAAGTCGATACCATCTTTTGTACCGGCAAGATTAATGTCGATAATGGCAATGGAAGGCGGCTCCTGCTCAATGGCTTCGATTGCTTGGCTATAATTTAGGGCAGGCTCAAAACTTCTATATCCTAAACTCCTCAGGGAGCGGATAATATCATCGGCTATAATAATTTCATCCTCAACAACTAATATCTTCTTAGACTGGTATTGCATCACTGCAGCTCTTTTCTGGTTTTTGTCTCCTTAAAGGTAACAATAAATCGTGCCCCTTCACTAAACTCGTAGGCAAAGGATCCTTGCAGTTGCCTGCAGAGCCTAGGTATTAGGTATAACCCTATGTTGCTATCGTTTTTTAAGTTGAAGTTGGCTGGTAAACCAGGGCCATTATCCCAAACATCTAAACGGTAATTACCGGCGGTCTCTTCAATCAACGAAATCCGAAGTAATGGATGATTAACGCAGCACAATGCATGCTTAAATGAGTTGGTAAGCAGCTCGTTAACGATCAATCCAATGGGTATAGCCGTATCAATGTCGAGCTCAATACCGCTGCAGCGAAGTTCAAATTGTATTTCATCTGAAGTTAGGCTTGAGGCTTTTACCTGCTGAAGCAGCTGTTGAATAAACTCCTCCATATTGATAACTTCACCAAAGTCGTTCTGAAAGAGCAGCTGATGAATGAGTGCCATGGCCTTAACCCGATTTTTTCCGTCGGCTATGATGGCTGCAAGCCTCTCATTCTCCTCCTTCTCCTGATGCAGTTCGAGTAAGCTTGAAATGAGCTGCAGGTTGTTCTTTACCCGGTGGTGGTTCTCCTTGAGAAGAATTTCAATCTTCTCATTTTTGTGCTCTAGCTCCTGCCTTTGGTTTAAAAGAGATTGGTTGGCAACTTGAAGTTCGCTAGTTCGGATAGTCACTGTTTCTTCAAGGAGTTTGTTTTGTGCAAGTCTCAATTCATCAAGCGCTTGTAAAACCTCGTATTTTTCTTGTTCATTAATCCAAACACTCTTACCAAGGGCTATATTAAAAAAGGAGATAACTATAATTCCACCAACATCTGTAAGAATAGAAATGATTGGAAGACTATTCTCTTTCATTACTCCAACTAAAATTGATCCCAAAATGAACATTGAAACGTGACCTATGGCACCTAGGGCAAAAAGACGCTGAACTTGTTTAAGCTTATTCCATGCAGCAACTATTACAAAAATAATCAAGGTGTTGGCCAAACAGTTGCCAGAAACATTCAACCAAGTTATCATTAAATAGTTGGACGAAACAATGCTAATTGTGAAGCCAACAATCAGTTGAAAAACAGTGGTGTATATTGCAATACTAAGTAGTTTGTGGAGGCTGGGTTTTTGATTCTTAAGCTGAAAAAAATCTTGAATAAGCAATAGCCCACCGAGACCAGCAAGATTAACAAATACCATGTTAAGCCACCACATCTCCGGTCCATGATTAGGTGCTATTATGGTTATAAGGTAACCATTAATAGAAAGATCGTAAAAAGAAATTCCAAAGGAGTAGATGGCAATCCACAGGTATAGTCGATTGCGACTTGTCAGAAAGGAGAGCAAGCTGGCAAGGAAAAAAATGGCAAAGGCTCCAAAAAAGAAGAAGTCGAAGGTTTGTTTTACAAGGGTTGCCCTATCAAAGAGGGCGTTGTCCTGAATGGCAAAGTTGAAGATGGGAACCTGGTGTTTGGTATGCTTTACTCTAATCAGAAACTGAACACTATCACCGGCGTTAATATCCACCTCAAAATGGGTTCGTGTATCTGTTATTGCTAGGTTTTTCGCTTTGCAAAAGAAACCGGATTGACGACGTTCAACTATTTTGCCGTCCTTAACAATAAAGAGCTCAACGTAGGTTAAGTTTTTAAAGAGTAGCGCCAGTTCAACTTTCTTATTCGAATTATTTGTCAGTGCGCACTTGAGGTAGTATGGGTTGGTAGCTTTTTTCTCGGGAAAGCCAATTAGTGGTTTAAACCATTCTGGGTGTTGAAGCAAGCTGTCGGGGTTGGTCAAGCCAGATTGATCCTCATAAACAGCCAGGTAAGGTTTGAGCAAAATCGGTTTTGCAAGCTGGTTTGCACTTTGAATAATGAGCCTTTCCGCCGAAAATAGTTTGGTAGAGCAAAGTGAAATGCTCGTCAAGGTCAAAATTAACAGAAGGAAGGTTGTTCTTGGTGAGCGCATTGAATTGTAGGTTCTAAAAAAGGTGACTTGAAATAAAGTTAACCAATCTACCAATGATAGCTTGGTAAATATAGCTGTTTGTAGCTTAAATTTGATTCGTCAGACAAGCAAAAGGGAAAGAGTTGCCCCGGGGGTAAAAATCGTGAATTTCGTAATATTCCAATCCTCAAAAACCACCGAATATGAAAAAATTCTTAACTTGGTGGTGATTTGTTGTGGTCGTTTCTCCAACTCTTAAAGCAAAACATTACCCATGAAGCACTTAATTGTTCCGATAGATTTCTCAAAGGAATCCTTGAACGGATTGAAGTTTGCCGTGATGCTTTCAAAGAAAATGGCGTGCCATATTCAAATGGTTTTTGTTCAGGAAAAGGTGAAAGATTATGCACGCTACAGCTTGGTGGAGGAGCGTCAGGATGCCAAAAAGAAGTTCGACAAGTTGGTTTTAGAATATTCACCCAAGCTGGGCCATCACAGCCGTTTGAGTTACATAGTTAAGAAGGGGAAAGTATATAAGGAGGTGGTTGGGCAAGTGGAGGCTTTCGACGATTCTATGGTGGTATGCTCCACCCACGGAGCATCCGGCTTTGAGGCTCTCTTTATTGGCAGCAATGCCTTCCGAATAGTAACCGCAACCGATCGACCAGTTATCACCATTCGTCATGGCTGTTGTCACAAGGATATTAAGCGTATTGTAATGCCCATTGATATTACCGCTGACTCGCGCCAAAAAGTTCCATTAACGGCTGAGCTAGCCACAATTTTTGGTGCCGAAATACACGTGGTAGGTGTTGCCAGCCTCAGTTCGGAAGAGATCGAGACTAAAATAAAGGCATATACCCATCAGGTACATGAATTTCTGGAGGCTAACAAAATTCCTGTTACGGTGGAGTTTATTAAGGGCGATAATATTACTGATGTTATTATTGACTATGCCAAGCAGGTTGATGCCGACCTGATTAGCATAATGAGCGAGCAGTCCGTGAACCTTAGCAACTTTGTGCTAGGGAGCTACGCTCAGCAAATGCTCAACAAGGCGCCAGTTCCGGTATTGATTGTTCACCCCAAGGAGGTATTTGTGATGGGGAGCTTTAGAACACAGGGAATCCTTTACTAGTTCAATTTGGTAATAAATGCATCGGGGTACTCTCTTTTTAAAGCAAGGAGCAGTTCTTTAGCCTTTTCTTCGGTTGGTAATTCACCCACGAGCACCCGATAAACTTGCCGTTCCTTTACAGTTACCACTTGCACCAAGAGGTGCTGGTTATACCGCTGCTTAACATGGTCGGCTAGTCGTATAAAGTTGGCCGCCTCGCCAAAACTTCCAATCTGAACTGCCCAGCCTGTGTGTTTTGCCGGAGTTACCTCAACATCGAAAAACTCATAGCCCTCACCCGATGGGGTAGCCTTTGTGGTTGTATCCGTTGGCTGCTGGGTCACCGTTTCCACCCGCACCATGGCGGTGCCAGCATCCACCATATCCAATCTTTTGGCTGCCGCTTCAGATAGGTCAATGATTCTGTTTTTTGAAAAAGGGCCACGGTCGTTAATTCTCACCACCACACTTTTCCCATTGGTAAGGTTGGTAACCTTTACCAACGTCCCAAATTCTAGCGTAGGATGAGCCGCAGTGAGCTTGTTCTTGGAAAATACCTCGCCACTGGCTGTGCGTTTTCCGTGGAAACCACTGCCATAGTAGGAGGCATTACCCTCTTGCACAAAGGCGGGTTGTCCTCTGGTTCCAAGGGTTACCATTAGGCCTGTTGCGCATAAAAGTAGAAGCCTGTGCATTTTTTGTTAGATAACTGTAGCTATAAAAATAGCAAAAGCCCGGATATCCACCGAGCTATTTCTGTTTTTACCCTTTTTGTGTTACACAATTAACGAATTCGGTATAGAATTCCAATAAAACCACCAAGACCAGTCTCCCTCGATTCCATTGGCATTCCAGTAAAAGCCGGGTTGTACAGATGGGCAAACCCCATGTAGTAACGGACCTCGGCCTGAAAGGAGAAGTGCTTGGTTCGAAAGGCAATGCCGGGACCGCCAGCCAAACCGTATTGGAACCGCCGGTCTATACCTTTTACAAATTCGTGGTTTTGAATGATAAAGGTGGAGTCACTGGTCGGGATCTCATCGGTACTCTTTAGAAGATAGCCGGCGTATGCTCCTATGTTGAAAAAAAGCGAAATGGATTTATAGCTGAATCGGACTTGGCCCAACAAGGGTAACTCTACCATTTGTTGCTGATGTTTGTAACCAAGGGAGTCTTTGTAGCCACGTTCGGTCATGGCAAACTCTGTTTGCATGCCTAAATACTTCTCTCCAAAAACGGTAAATACCAAGCCATAATTTTTAACGCTCGCGAGCGATGTTGACTTGATGACGGGCAAAAAGTTACGGTTGGTTGTCAAAAAGCCACCCCTGACCCCTACCTCTAGCTGAGAGAATGCAGGGATGCTGCAGGCAAGCATCAAAATGAGCAGTAGAGTCTGTTTTTTATTTGTCATTAACACTTATTGTTTGGGATCTATTTTGATACGGGACCAATCTTACTTTCTATGGAGTGGATTTTTTGCTCCATTCTTTTCATCCCCCCTTTTTTAATATCCATTGTCAGGCTGAGATAGAGCCTGTCGCAGAAAGGCTCCAATAATTTATAGGATTGGTTTATCACCTCCAGGGCTTCATCCATAGTTTCGGTTTCAACAATGGTACTCATTGGTGTTAGCTTATACGGAAAGCCGCATTGACTCACCATTTTAATAACTTTGCTCACATATTCAGATACACTCGATCCCTTGTCGGTGGGGAATATGGCGTAGCTTAGCATAACTGACATGGCTATTTTTCTTTAGTTGCTCAGGATCTTTTCAATATCAAGATGAAGTTCATTTTCCCAGTTTGCCTTTATCAAGAGCAACGGTTTATTAGGTAAGGGCATAAACAGGCTAACAGCTTCTGGTTGAATTTGCTTAATAAGGTTACCGGTATCCCACTTCCCATTACCATTTACGTCGCTAATAATTTTAATCTGGTATTTACCTGCAGGAATGTAGGTGAGAGTATCCGTTATATCCTTGGTAATAGGAAATTCTTTTAGCATCGCGCCTTTTTCGCTAAGCAGCTGAAGAATAATGGGGTTTGGAATATTGCTTATTTTGAGGATGAAAGTTCCAAACTGCTCTTTTTGTGCAAGGTATAACTTCCCAGATAGGGTGTCGTTTTCAACTTCCTCAGCATTTTTGAACACACCAGGAAGGAATCGGTAGAAGTAGGTAACGCTGTCTTTCCAATTTGTGACAAAGCTATACTCCCTTGGATTTAAGGTGGGTACCAGCCTAAATGCTTGGGGAAGTGAGTCCTTTGCTGTTTTTGCCATAAAACTTATTTTGGAGAAATCAACGGAAAGGGGTGGACTAGGCAACTGAAGCAAAAGTTTTTCGGTTGGAATAACACCATCCTTGGTGTTACTTGCGAAGGTTGGGTTGAACCCCGGTGTTTTGCTTTCATCCTTTTTACGACGAACACGCTCCTTCGGTGATTCAAACACTAGGTTGTGCAATTCGGTGGTATCCTCCAGCACCTTGTTCTTGTTTGTTCGAGAGTAGGTAATAAGCACTGGCAGAGAGTCACTATGGATTAGGTTTTTATCCATAACCCAAAAAATTAGGCTGTCAATTTCTGGCGATTGTTCTGCCACGAATGGATTTCCAGAATAACCCTCAACTTTAAGCGTGGGAATGGTGGGCGATTGCTTTGAGAATACCACCTTAATTTCGTTGGCTTTAATGCGTTCAATATTGGTGAGCGCAAGATTTAATGAAGGTTCCTTAAACATGTTTAGCCTAAGCAGATTGCGTGCTGTGCTGTCGTTACCAAGTGTATCAATTCGGCTCCGCACAATAGAATGAACAGGTGTTGATACAAATCCAACCATCTCACTTCCTTGGTCATACTTGAGGTTGTCGTTCTTGTCTTGTATGGCTACCAGCTTGTAAGAACCAGCCGGAATATTGGGAACCCGAAAAAATCCGTCCTTGTTGGCGTAGGTATAGTAATTCGGTTTCTGAATAAATGGGACAGAATCATTTTCGTCGGTATAGAGCATAACCTTTACGCCTTCAGGTATATTTTGGGTAAAAGCGTCAACAATTCGACCTTCAACCACGAGGGTGTCGAGGTTGTTGCCTGTGGAAAAAGCCAGCTGAAAATTTTTCAGCACGTTACCTTCGTTATTATCAACAATAGAGTTACCAAAGCCAAAGGTATAGGTCGTATTCGTCGAAAGAGAATCATCGAGCTTGACAATAACCGATTTTCCTTTTGGAAGCGGATAGGCCGGTTTTTCAATGGGTGGCGAAATAAAAAATTGCTTTGCAGGGTCTTTAAGCGCGATATACTCATCGAAGTTGAGGCGAATCTCCTTACCCGAAAAGTTCTTCTCATATATTGTTGGCGTGCTGCTCAACAGAACTGGTGGAATGGTGTCTTTGGGACCGCCAGAAATTGTACCGATGCTGGCACACCGAGGCATAGTTAGGGTAACTATTAATGCTCCAAGAGCGAGTAGTATTAGCTTTCTCAAGATCGGTAACGTTATTAATTTGACAAAGTTAAAAAGTTTGACTCAAACCACACTGCTCACCCAAACTTAAAGTTGAGGTAATCAAAATATACTAACTTTACCCCGAATATTTAAAATTACGGCTATGTTCTCTGGTATTGTTGAGGAAGCGGCTCCTGTGGTTAAGTTGGAGCACGATAAGGATAACCTGCATATTACAATGCAATGCTCGTTTACCAACGAGCTTAAAATCGACCAAAGTATTGCGCATAATGGAGTTTGCCTTACCGTGGTAAAAAAAGATGGAAATACCTACACCGTTACGGCCATCATGGAGACGCTTATCAAGTCCAACTTAGGCTCCTTAAAGGTGGGCGATAAGGTTAATTTGGAGCGCAGCATGAAGGTGGATAGCCTTCTCGATGGGCACCTCGTTCAGGGACATGTGGATCAAACCGCAACTTGCAAGCTGGTTGAGGAGGTAAATGGTAGCTGGTATTTTACTTTTGAGTATGAACCAACCCTTGATGGAAATATTACAGTTGAAAAGGGTTCTATTTCGGTAAACGGAGTTAGCTTAACCGTGGTTAATTCCCAACCCAAAAGCTTTCAGGTTGCCATTATTCCATATACCTACGAACACACCAACTTCCACCAAATTAAGTCAGGAAGCGTTGTAAACCTCGAGTTCGATATTGTTGGAAAGTATATTACCAAGCTAATGAAGCAGTATATGGGTAAGTAGCGCAGCTATTTACCCCACCCTTTTAAATATTTAAGCAGAGCTGGTTATATTAAGTGCGGGTTTTGCCGCAAAACAGGATATAAACATGAAAGGTACCACACCAAAGGAAATGGCAGTCCTCATTTCGGTATTCACCTCAATTGCGGCTGGGGCCATCCTTGTTTTCACTTTCGATTTCGACAGGCAAAACTTTTACCTTACCGTAGTGCTTTCGTGCCTCGCCCTGTTTTTGGTAACTTACGTTGTATGCTACTACCTGCTGAATCGGTTTATATTTGAAAAAATTCGCCCAATTTATCAAACCATCCACGACCTGAATATTTCAGATGAAAAAATCATGGACGACATTGAGGAACGAGACATTGTGGAGGAGGTAAACAAGGAGGTTGACTCGTGGGTTAAGCGTAAGACAACGGAAATTTCCCACCTCAAGGAGCTTGAAAAATACCGTAAGGAATTTCTGGGTAATGTATCGCACGAGCTCAAAACCCCGATATTTAACATTCAGGGTTACGTGCTTACATTGCTCGATGGAGCGCTAGAAGATCCGGCAATTAATCATAAGTATTTAGAGCGAACAGAAAAGAGCATTAATCGACTTATCTCTATTGTTGAGGATTTGGAGGAGATTTCGAAGTTGGAGGCTGGTGTTCTCAAGCTCTCCAAGGAGAAGTTTAACATCGTGCAGCTGGTTGATGAGGTTTTTGAAGCACAAGAAATAAGGGCAAAGGAGCGAAAAGCCAAACTTCAGTTTCTCAAGAATTATGATAAGCCAATATGGGTAAAGGCCGATAAAAAGAAGCTTTATCAGGTGATAACTAACTTAGTGGTTAACTCCATTAATTATGGAAAGGAGGGGGGCAAGACCACGGTTTCTTTTACCGATATGATGGACCGAGTTCTAGTGGAGGTTGCCGACAACGGTGTTGGAATACCTGCCAAAGATATTCCTCGTATATTTGAACGTTTTTACCGGGTCGATAAAAGCCGTTCCCGCGATCAGGGTGGAACAGGCTTAGGGCTGGCCATTGTAAAGCATATTATTGAAGCTCACGAGCAAAGCATAAACGTCAAAAGCAAGGTTAACGAAGGAACAACGTTTGGCTTTACCCTTAAACGTGTTGTTTAATTTTAAAAATAATGTCGATGCTTGCATTTATCAACTGGGATGTAAACCCCGTAATCTTCACACTTGGACCGCTTTCCATTCGTTACTACGGATTGCTGTTTGCCCTCGCCTTTTATGCCGCCTACGTGGTGTTTGTAAAAATATTTAAGCGCGAAAACCTCTCCATGGCGGTGCTCGATTCGCTTACGCTATACATGATAATTGGTGTGGTAATTGGAGCTAGGCTGGGACACGTTCTTTTTTATGAGCCCGGTTATTACTTTTCGCATCCGATGGAGATAATAAAGGTATGGCATGGTGGGCTCGCTAGCCATGGCGCAGCCTTGGGAATTCTTATTGCACTTTACCTGTTTTCTAGAAAGTATAAGCGCCCATATCTCTGGACTCTCGACCGGATTGCCATTGTGGTTCCGCTGAGTGGTGCCTTTATCCGTATCGGGAACCTAATGAATTCAGAGATATACGGCCATCAAACAAATCTCCCTTGGGGTTTCATTTTTTTAAGAAATGGAGAAACTGTTCCAAAACACCCGACCCAGATTTATGAGGCACTCGCCTACCTTTCTATTTTTGTTGTCCTTTGGTGGATGTACCGCAAGGGTAAAAAGGTGAATAACCACGGGTACTACATTGGCCTGATGATGGTTCTGCTATTTATAGCACGGTTCCTCATTGAGTTTGTTAAAAATCCGCAGGTTGGTTTTGAGAATTCCATGGCCATTAATATGGGCCAAATACTCAGCATTCCTTTTATTCTGGCGGGAATAGCCATAATGATTTGGTCGACGCGAAAAACGGCCACCGTTTCCCAATAGCATTGAAGCCCGGCGACGGGCTTTTTTTTATCAACATAATATTAGAGATACAACTAAAGGCGTACTAAGTTATATTTGTTTACAGTTAACCATAGTTCATCTTCTATGAAGCCCACTATTGCTCTCCGGATCTTTCTGGCGATGATTTTTGGAGTAACCTTTTTCGGTTGCACCACCCCTCGTCATGTTATTATGGTCGACAAACCCATTCGAAACGAAATTGCTCCGGCTGCGGGGTTGCAGATAACTAGCTTTAATGTAGAAACGACCAGAAAGGATATTCCAGCGGAGAAAAAACTGTTTATGGATGAGTTCGCCGATTACCTGCGCTATAATCGGTCAATAGCAGAAATTGAGCATCACTATCCAAATCTTACAGCCGACATTACCATAAAACCACGTAAAGATATACGACGGACCTGGATTCTCGATGTGGCTTTCTTTTGGCCTTACCTAGGAACATGGCCTTATACACCGTGGTGGGGTAAAACAAGCGTCGATATCGATCTGCAGCTGGTCATTCCCGGAGTGGATAGATCGCAATTTCACTTTACCAAGGATCTCGATTTTAATGTTGCACTCTATCCCTACTATAGGGCTGGAAGATTACTGACGCAGAACTACAAGCTCCTCTATGCCGATTTGTTCGACGAGGTGGGTAGCTACGATTTTGTGAGAAATTGGAACGGTAATACCCGCGCTTTGTTAGGGAATCCAACCGTTATTCCGGCGATGGTAAATGTTTCTTCTGCACCACACTCAGATGTGGATTTGAATATCCCTGTAACCTCGAAGGTGAACGATAAGACCTTTGTGCTTATAATTGGTAACGAGCAGTATGCAAATGAAATTAAGGTGTCCTATGCATCAAACGATGCCAGTGTTTTTAAGGAGTATGCAGAAAAAACGTTAGGAATTCCAGCGCAGAACATTCACTACCTAGCGAATGGAACTTATGGTCAGATGCTGAACGAAATAGACTGGATTACAAACGTGATTAAAGTTTTTAATGGAGAGGCGAAGGTTCTCGTATACTACGCCGGACACGGTATGCCCGACGTTGAAACTCGAACGGCCTTGCTACTACCCGTTGATGGCATATCCACCAATCCATCCACAGCGGTCAAGTTGGAGTACCTCTATGGGAAGCTCTCCACCTATCCCGCACAATCAGTTACTGTTTTTCTGGATGCTTGCTTTAGCGGAGATAGTAGAAACGCTCCGCTTTTCGCTGGACGAGGAGTGAGGATTCGGCCGCGTGCTGATGCCATTTCAGGGAATTTGGTTGTGCTTACGGCAACATCCGCCGACGAAACGGCATTTCCGCTAAAGGACCAGGAGCATGGGCTTTTCACCTATTTTCTACTAAAGAAAATGCAGGAAACAAGAGGCAATACCGACCTTAAAGAGCTTAGCGATTATATCACACAAAAGGTATCACAGCAATCGGCACTAGTAAACAGCAAGTCGCAAACGCCGCAGGTGCTGGTGG
The DNA here is from genome assembly GCA_035529935.1 of Williamwhitmania sp. Classification (NCBI taxonomy): domain Bacteria; kingdom Pseudomonadati; phylum Bacteroidota; class Bacteroidia; order Bacteroidales; family Williamwhitmaniaceae; genus Williamwhitmania; species Williamwhitmania sp. The sequence continues at coordinate 17,729 of DATKVT010000023.1, forward strand.
GTAGTGATGCTAGTGCCACTTGGCAAAATTGGACGTTGAAATAGGCTACAGCAATCCATTCCTCCAGCCTGTCATTAATTAGTTCTTGCTCAGGAAACCACGGGTGAAGCTGTTTTGTCAACAGGGTTTCAGTTAACAACTATTTATCTAGAAATCGTGAATTTTTTGGGTCTCTATAAATATGGAGTTTAGTTGTTTGTTTCAATAAAAAAGGTAATTTCGATACACCAAAAATTATTTTAAACAAATCAAAACTAAACAACCAATGAAAAATCTTTTCTTAGGTACATTAATGCTCTGTTCCTTTTCGGTGTTAGCTGCCGATGGCCCTAAAACGGTGGCAATTACCACAATTTATGTTAACAAAACTATTCAAACTGAGAGTGCATCAAGTGTTTTACTTTCCAAAATAGACGCAATTGGAAATAATCCTGCATTTAAGCTTGACTCTGTTCTAGCCCAGTTTAAAAGAAAATTTGAGACAGAATACGCACCTAGCTTTCCTTTCAAGTTGTTACCCGAGCAAGAGGTAATCACCAACGAAAAGTATAAAGAATTTAAATCATGCAGTGCTGATACAAACTCTGCTATGATGAGGCTTTTCAAGCCGTTACTTCCAAGTGGTTATAAGTTCATGATCAGAACGAGTACACTTACAAACGACAAGAGAAGGGATGAGATGATTATGCTTTCTGATTTCCCTGATGTTGATGGTGTAATGTTTATCTCTCTGGACTACACCATTGTTCCAAAGATGGCAATAGGTGGATTGGGCGTTGCAGGGATGCGTGCAACCGCGCGAATATATCTTGTAAACAAGAAGGGGGAAAAGGTATTTGATAAATTTATTACCGGGATGTCGAGTAAATCTGTGGGCATGGTGGAAGGTATTCCTGTTATGGATTTAGATAAAATACTTCCACTTTGCACAAATGCAACAGAAGATCTTTTTAAAGAAATGGATAGTAAGCTACCCAAGTTGCTAAAAAAGATTGATAAGAATATGTAAATTTTACTATTGTAAATGGATATGCCGTTCCGAATTGGGACGGCATTTTTATTTAAGAGTCAGTAACATTCAGTAGCTACGATATGTATAATGGCTTCCTACGGTTTGATCTTAATTATTGGAAGTTTAAGTTGTCCAACATAATTTTTCCTCTAATCAATAGCTAATTAAACCCTCTTTGACGCTTCGCTTCATAAACGAGTATGGCCGCGGAGGTGGACACATTCATTGAGTCGATACGCCCTCTCATGGGAATTTTTATACAGGTAGTAGCCGCATCAATCCATGCTTTCGAAACACCCCAAGCCTCAGAGCCCATTACAATTGCAGAAGCTTTTTTGTAATTAACTTGATGGTAGCCTTGGCTAGCGGTAAGGTTCGTTGTAAAAATTGATATACCATTTTGCTTCAACCAGGAAATGGCCTCTTCGGTGGAGCATACCGCTATTTGGTTGGTAAACAGGCAACCCACTCCGGAGCGGATGGCGTTTGGATTGTAAATGTCGGTTTTGCCGTCGCAGATAAGAACAGCATCTACCCCTGCAGCGTCGCAGGTTCTAAGGATGGCACCAAGATTGCCTGGCTTCTCAAGCGATTCAAGAACTAGAATTAGTGGCTCGTTGGGTAGCAGAAGATCGTCCAACCGATGTGCCTTTTGCTCTGCCAGGCCAAGCACTCCGCCATCATTTGCACGGTAAGCCATTTTGTTGTAAACCTCCACAGAAACTTCAACCAAATTTCCTCTTGTAAGGTTGATGGGGTAATCGGTTTCTGGTTTGTAAAGTTCAGGACAAAGAAAGATTGTTTCAATGGTATAGCCACTCTGCTGGGCAAGGCTGATTTCTCGAACGCCCTCCACCACAAAGCGATTTTGCTCTCTTCGATCGCGTACTTTTTCGGTTAACGCTACGACTCTCTTTACTTCAGGATTTTGAAGGCTGGTTATCCTCTTTTCCATGAATTTAATTTAGCGATGCTTTTGTTAAGCCATAATTACTTGGGCAAGAGTGTAAAGTTACGACTCCTCCTCCTCATCATCGTACTTATCTGGCAGAATAGCGTTAGCCTTAGTCGTGGGTAATTCCTGTACACCCCTAAGCCTCCGCTCAATGGCCCTTGTTCTGGTTCCAACCAGCTGGTCGATATCCTCGTTGGCTTTGGTGATTTTTTCCTGCGCCTTCTTGAGCACATCGCCAAATCGGGAAAATTCTGTCTTAACAGCGCCCAAAATTTGCCACACCTCGCTGCTACGCTTCTCGATAGCCAGCGTTCGGAACCCCATCTGCAAACTGTTGAGAATGGCAGCCAGCGTGGTTGGTCCGGTTATTACCACTCTATAATCACGCTGCAGCACCTCCATTAGTGAGGTATTGCGGATAACCTCGGCGTATAGGCCTTCGATGGGTAGAAACATTACGGCAAAGTCGGTGGTGTAGGGTGGGTCGAGGTATTTGTCGCGAATATCCTTGGCGTTCTGCTTAATGGAGCGTTCCAACTCCTTTATGGCAGCGGCAATGGCAATGGCGTCACCTGTGTCGTAAGCGTTGAGCAGCTGGTTATATACATCCAGCGGGAATTTGGAGTCGATGGGCATGTAGATTTCATTGCCAGCAATGTCCTTGCCTGGGAGCTTTATGGCAAACTCCACCACATCGCGGCTTCCCTTTTTGGTTGCCACGTTCCGGTCGAACTGTTCTGGAGCCATAATTTGCTCCAAAATATTGTTCAGCTGGATTTCACCAAGTATTCCTCGGGTTTTTACGTTGGACAGCACCCGCTTAAGGTCGCCTACGCCATTGGCCAACGTCTGCATTTCTCCCAGTCCCTTGTGAACCTGCTCCAGCCGTTCGCTCACCTGCTTAAACGATTCTCCTAAACGTTTTTCGAGCGTGGTCTGCAGCTTCTCATCCACGGTGGCGCGCATCTCATCCAGCTTCTTGGCGTTCTCGTCCTGCATAATCTTTAGGCGGCCCTCCACGGTTTCGCGAACCTTTTCGAGGCGCAGCTCGGTGGTGCTGTTTAGCTCGGTTTGCTTCACAACCAGCTCGTTGAACTTCTGGCGCTGCAGCTCGTTAAACTCCTTTACGCTTTGGGCAAACCGCTCCTCAAACGACTTTAAGCTGGCGGTTAGCCCTTCGCGAGTATCGTTGCCCATGGTGCGCAGCTGCTCCCGAAAGGCGGTAAAGTTCTCCTCCACCTTCTTTTCAAAGTTTCGCAGTGCAACACCCTGCTCTTCTCTGGTCTCGCGGGAAGTGCGCTGCTGCTCATCGCGATTGCGGGCAAATTCCTCCCGTAAAATTTGCTCAAAACGGGTCTGCTCCCGAAGGATGGCATCGAGCTGTGGACTATCACCACTGCTTTTGGGCCGGATAAGCATCAGCACCTGCAATACCAGTATTGCCGCAACTAGAACGGCTATAGCTATTTCTAACATTGTTTCCACAGTTATATTGACTTGCTAAGGTAGAAATTTGTTATGAATTCACAGGATTGCTTGCTGCCGTTTAAGATTTTATAACTCAGGGGGAGTATAGTTTGGTAGTTCGTTTATTAAAAGGAGGATTTTATCTTCATCTACTTTTTTATCTAAAACCCCATAACAAATTATAATTTGATTTGCTCCGGCACCAATTGCTCGACAGTGCTCTGTAAATGGATTCTTTTGGATGATAAAATGAGGGGTAGCAAAACTAATGTGTTCAAATTTGGAGAAGTATTTGTCATAAGACTCGTAATAATTTTGAATTGTTTCTTTGAACTCAGGCTCATTCTGATTAAACCATTCTTTGACATTATACATTAGGGCCATTTCTTTTATAATTTCACCACTCTCATTAAAGTTTTCGGGTAGGTATTGTCGTAATAACTCTTTAGTTACTTTAGGATTGCTTTTACTCTCTTCTTCTGCTGATTTTGCTACTTTATAGTTCATCTGACGAAATACTTTCTTCAAGGGTTCATAATCTTTGTGCCCTGTTTCACATACTTTTTGGAAAACCTTAAAAAGATAGGAGTTCGTCAAAAAATCGGTTATAATATTTCTCATTATTAGATTAACAGGGTGCATAAGGTTTTTTTCTTCCTCGACGTTAGCCATTAGTGGTAATAAAACTGCTAAGGCTTTAAAATTGTGAATAGTTCTAACAATAAAGTGCTCTTCATAAAAATCAATTTTACAATCGTAATACTTTCTTTCTCCTACTTCACTTATGAGGGGAATTTTATCAGCTGTTTTAATTGCAACAGGAAATGCTGCTGCCTGCCTTAAGGTTTCTTCAATTATTGGCATTAGGCTTTTAAAATTATATTTCTTAGTGCTGCCCATCTTTTCTTTAAGTTAGAGTTTTCTGTTATTTAGTACGCCTCTCTCCTTCAACATCCTATAGTTGGAGCGCAGCCGGATAAACCAGAATACCCGCTCCTCCTCATAGAAGTATTTAGTGTTGGGGATTTGCCGCTTAATGGAGTTGTAGAAGTAGAACATAACCGATAGCGAATGGTTACCGTTGCTCTCCCGTGTATAGAAGTAGAGCGGGAAGAGGCTCTTCTCCTCCTTCCCTTTTAGCTTGGTGTTGGCGTAGAGCAGGTGAAGAATGCGAAAACTCCTATCGCCATTGGCATAGCGATCCCAGTAGACAACTTTCCAAAGAATGCCATTGGATTGTTTTATTCCTTGCTGGTTGCGGTATGTGTATAGTTCCCAAAGAATGCGGACTGTGCTTTCGGATGAATCGGAGCTTTGATAGTAGAAGGGCTGAATGGTAAAGTAGCTTGAGGTGGGGCTCTGCTTGCTCCAAACCAATGGAGCGGCTCTAAAGTAACGGTAATTTGGTGCTACAACATGCTCCACTAAAGGCCATAAAAGGCTGAAGTTTTTCGTGGTGGTCGTGTGTTGGCTTCGAAGCACGAAGAAGAGAACGCTGTAACGGTTTACCTTGGAGGTGTCATGGTAGGTATTGTAAAGCGGGAAAAGTATTTGCCGGTGGATAGCCTTGCTGTTGAATGTCCAATACAACGGGGTAATCATTAGGTGGTTTTTTCCAATGCTGCTAAAACCTCTTGAGTAAAATGGTGCTACCGTTAGTGAATGGCGCTTGGTATTGTTGAAGTTCCAGTAAACCGGAAAAACAATATTGGTAGTTCGGTTTGGTTTGCGGTATGACCATACTAGAGGGAAGAAAACATCGTGCTTATTGGTGCTGAGGCTATCACCCTTCCTGCTACTCCACCATATTGGAAACAGTGTATTGCTATGGCCGCTTGTATTTTTGAAATGCCAAAATAGAGGTGTGATGGTAAGGTAGCTGCTGTGCCTTTCGTTGTTTTTTCCATACGAAAATAGCGGGGCAAGGGTAAAAGAGCGGAAGTCAGGCGAACGAAAGTTCCACACCAAAGGAAATAGTATTCGCTGTTGTTGCCATCCGTTGTTCAACGACCAGTAGATTGGGAAAATGGAGTTCCAGGTGGTAACGGAATCATACTTGCCTCGCCAAAGCAGAGGAAAGAGGGAAGTGGTGTAGCCGTTGGCATTTTGATAATACCAAAATAGCGGAGTTGCCACCAGGTGGTGTGTGCTGCCGTCGGTGCTGTGGCCATACGAGAATAGCGGAACAAATGTAAATGAGCGGTATGCTGGATTTCTTAGGCTCCAAAGAATTGGAAATACAATGTGGTTGTTTCGAAGGCTGTCGGTTCTTCCGTAGTATAGAGGCAGCAACAGACTGGTGTAGCTTGCGTTACTTCCTTCCCC
>DATKVT010000024.1 GCA_035529935.1 Williamwhitmania sp.
TATGGGCTTTTCGGGGTTAACAATTAGCATCTGAGGGGTGCATTGAAGCCGACTGCCCAATCCACCACAGGCAGGACAGCCTCCCTGCTCATGGTTGAACGAGAATAGCGTTGATAGCGGGTAGCCCTCCTTTTGTGGCGATTCTGCTACTCGGCTGTAGATCAGCCGTAGCAGGTCGTAGATTCCCGTATAGGTGCCCACGGTTGATCGGCTATTTGTTGGAAACGTTTTTCTACGAATGGCAATGGTTGGGGTAAGACCACTTGCTTCTGCAATGTTTGCCGCCTGACCCATGCCCAATCTTGAACGAACGTAAGGGGTGAGGTAGCGGCTAAATTCGGCATTGCTCTCCGTGAAAAGCGTGTTGTAAGCTAAGCTGGTTTTTCCTGAGCCGGAAATGCCCGCCAGTGCCAGAATCGTTCCTGTCTCAATGGATAAATCGATATTTTTGAGATTGTGGGTAGATACGCCCTTGAGGGAGATAGCCATCTGTTGTGTTGGTGGCGCAGTTAATGGCTTCAAACCGTTTTGGTGAAAAATGTAATGGGCGGTTATCGACTCAGCGCACTCTTTAAGGCTATCGGGTTGCCCCTGAAAAATTAGGTTACCGCCTTGCTTTCCGCTGCCCGGTCCCAAGTCAACTACCCAGCTTGCATTGGTAATAACATCCGTGTTGTGCTCAATGCACACCACAGTATGTCCCTTCCGAGTGAGTTCGAAGAGGGCGTTTAGAAGTGCCTCCGTGTCATGCTGGTGAAGACCGGTGGTTGGCTCATCGAGGAGGTAAAGCGTCTTCCCCTTGCCCTGCCGAAAAAGTTCTGTTGCCAGCTTAATGCGCTGCGCCTCTCCGCCGCTGAGCGTATCGGAGCTCTGGCCCAACTTCAAGTAACCACAGCCGAGGCTGCAGAGTAGCTGCAACAGTTTACTCATCGACGGCTGACCGGCAAAAAGATGGGTGGCCGCTTCGATACTTGTGTTGAGCAGGTCGGAAATGGAGAGGTTATTGTAGGTGATTTCCAGAACTTCTGGCTTAAATCGCTTTCCGTTGCAAACGGTGCAGGTGGTTTCGGCCGTTCCTAAAAAGTGGAGACCCAGTTCCAATTTTCCCGCACCTAGGCAGGTTTCGCACCTACCTCCAGCAACATTAAAGGAGAAGTGGCTTTTTTTGAAACCCCTAGCTTTTGCCTCTGGCAGTGAGCCAAAGAGATCGCGGAGCATATCCATTAGACCTGTATAGGTGGCTGGGTTACTTCTCGATGTTTTGCCAATGGGGCGCTGGTCAATTTCCACCAACCGGGTAATTCCAGCGAGCCCAGTAATCTCGCCTATTTCATCCAACGCTCCGCCGTCCCGACCCAAGCTGTGCCGAGCAAGCTTGGCAAGGACATGGTGCAGCAACGTCGACTTGCCTGCTCCCGATACCCCAGTAACAGCGGTGAGCTGGCCTTGAGGAATGCTTACCGAAATGTGCTTAAGGTTGTGCACATGCAAGTTGGAGAGTTCTATTGCTTTTAGCGCTGGCGCAACGGTTGGCTTGGAGATTTGAGGCACGCGGGCACCGCTCAAAAATTGCCAGGTTGGGCTTTGGCTATGCTTTTCATTGATAAATTGCTGAGGAGGACCACTAAAGAGCAGCTCTCCTCCTTTTTCTCCCGCCATAGGCCCAAGATCGATAAGGTGATGGGCTATCTTCATCACCGTGGGGTCGTGCTCCACCAGCACTACCGTATTTCCTTTTTGGACGAGTTCGTTGAGTATACCTATTAGTGCCTCCGTATCTCTTGGGTGAAGACCTGTTGTTGGTTCATCGAGCACAAAGCAAACATTTTGCAGCCTTGTTTCGCTTAGTGTAACCAGCTTTAGGCGCTTCAGTTCGCCGCTCGAGAGCGTTTCGGCATTTCGGGCAATCTCCAAATGTCCAAGTCCAAGCAGCTGTGCTGCCTTTACCGTTTTGAGCATCTCGCTAACGATAACCTTTGCCGCCCCTACTTGCAGTATTTCGGTGCTCAAAAGAAAGGCAGACAGCTCATCGAGGCTGAGAACAGACAACTCATGTATGTTTCTGCCTGAAATAGCTATGCTTAGCGCTTCTGGTCGAAGTCGTGCACCTTGGCAAGCTGAGCATGGTCTGCTTTGAGTAAAGCGCAGTATATTTGGATTTCGGTCGCGCTGCAGAATCTCCTCCATTACCGGAATAATACCACGGTAGTATCCTTCCTCTCTAGGTTTGGCGGTGATACCCGTCCATTTCATTCGCGATTCCAGCGTATGCTTTCCAAAGGGGACTTTCAACTTGGTGGTTCCATACAAAACCACCTTTTTTTGTTCAACTGTAAGTTCCTTCCAGGGTATATCAACAGAAAATCCTTCAGCATGGCAAACTTGATCGAGAACCTCCATGGTGACCTGAGAGTAGATTATGTATGGCTTGGGAGTAGTGAGCACCAGCGCTCCTTGACGTAACGATTTGTCTGGATTGCCTACTAAACTTTCCTGGTCTATATAATCCTCCACGCCTAGCCCTTTGCAGCTGGGACAGGCACCCTTGGTAGTGTTGAACGAAAAAAGGCTTCTGTCGGGCTTTACATTGGAGTATTGCCCGGGCAGCTGCTTACCAGTTCGCGCAAAAAGCAACCTCATTTGGTCGTAGAGACCCGTTATGGTTCCAACGGTGGAACGGGTAGATAATCCATAAATGTGCTGGTCAACCGCCACCACTGGCAGTAAATTCTCTATGCTTTCTACGTTTGGTGGCTGAAGTTTTCCCAGCAGGATTTGAGCATTGGCCGATAGGTTTCCATAAAATCGACGCATGCCCTCTCTAGCAATAACGTTGTAAGCAAGTGTGCTCTTTCCTGAACCTGAGATGCCGGTAATGACGGTAAGCGCTCGATGGGGTATGGCTACCGTAATGTTTTTTAAATTATTTTCGCTTGACCTGTTTATATAAATTTTTGCCTTGTTGGTCATGGAGTTGTTCTTTTTACAAAGGAATTAAAATATTTTTTCTTTCTTTAAAAGTTAGTGAATGAGTTGGTCTTGTAAGTGACTACTTTTCGGGATAATCGATATATTAAAGTAACCTAGAAGGCAAAACTGGTTGAAATTGTATGCTTAGAAAACGTTTAAGATATTTCTGGATAGTAGGTTTCTTTTTTGTTTTATGGGGCGATGCTCTAGCAGGCAATTTAGCGGATACTCTCTATCTTCATCAATTGGTTGATAAGGCGGATACCTACATAGACAAGGGTAACTACGATTCGGCATACCGAATGGCCGATAAGGCCCGAATTCTGGTTCAACAAACGCGTTACACTCGAGCATATGCCACTGCATTAAACAGGTTAGGCGTTGCAAGCCGATGGAAAGGGAACCTTAGCCAAGCGTTGGACTTCTTCTCTCGTAGCTTGCATATTGCCGACTCTTTAAATGATTGGAGATTAAGGGCCAACAACCTTACAAATATTGGTGCTGTTCACCGCATGGTGGGCGATTATTCCAAGGCACTTGCAGCCTACATAGAGTCACTTGGCATAAACGAGGCGGCTAATAATACGGCTGGAGTTGCGGTTAATTACAACAATATTGGGGTCGTTTATCTCTACCTTGGCAACTATGGAAAGGCATTGGAGTATTATAAAAAGTCACAAGTTATCTCCAAGAAGTTAGGAGATGAGGCCGGGCTTGCCATTTCGTACATTAACATTGGCGAGGTTTACCAGAAATCTGGAAAAAATGCTGATGCCATCTCCTACTATATGCAGGGGTTGGACCTCAGCCAGAAGATTGGTGATTTCGACAGCCAAGCGGTGCTGTTTAGCGAATTGGGAAACATCTATAAAAGCCTTAACGATTTTCGGTTTGCATTTGACTTTTACCTGAAGTCACTTTCAATATTTACAAAGTTGGGTGATAATTACCGCTTATCGCAGGTGCTGAATAATTTGGGTGACTGTGCAATAAAGCTTAAGCATTACAATCAGGCACTTAATTATCTCAATCGTGCTTTAATGTTGGCCAACGAGGTTGGATCGTGGGAGCTTAAAAGGGATGCCAACTTATCCCTAAGCAACTACTACCAGTCATTGGGGAACTATAGGCAAGCCTTGGTCTTCTATAAGGCTCACACTGGTGCTAGAGATAGCTCATTCAACAAGGAGAGTAACGACCAACTGATTCGTGCTCAGCTAAGATATGATTTTGAAAAGCTGCAGGTTAAAGATCAAATTGAAAAGGAAAAGCAGCAGCTTGTGGCCACGGAGGCAAACAGATGGCAGAACATAATTAAATACTCTTTAATTGCCATCGTAATTGTGCTGCTGTTCATGCTTGCCATGCTATACAGGAACTACCGACATAAGAAGCAGCTGACGAAAATACTTCTCCTTCACGAAAAGGAGATTTTGGAGAAAAATGAGGAACTCGAGCTTCAACAGGAGGAGATTCTTACACAGCGCGACCAGATTGAGGAGAAGAATGTGATTCTACAGATCCATCAAAAGGAGATTGAAGATCAGAATGAGCGGATGATAAGCAGCCTTGAATATGCCCAAACCATACAGGAGGCCATTCTGCCCGAAAAAGATTTCTTCGAAAAGTATTTTCGCAGCCATTTTATTTTTTTTAGACCGAAGGATATCGTTTCAGGTGACTTCTACTGGACCTATCAAACGGAGAACCTTATCTATGTGGCCCTTGCCGACTGCACTGGCCATGGTGTGCCGGGTGGGTTTATGTCCATGATTGGCAACACGCTGCTCAACCAGCTGGTCATCGAATACCAGATGACCAATCCTGCCAAGATTTTGGAGGAACTTAACCGCATGGTTCGTAAAGCGCTCAAGCAAACTGAGGATTCAGCAAGGTCGTATGCTGGAATGGATATTGCATTTTGTGTGGTAGACAAGGCCAAGGGGAAGTTGTTTTTTGCCGGAGCAAAACGACCACTCTACTATTTCAAGGATGGCGAGTTTGAGAAAATTGCCGGCGATTCCCGTTCCATTGGAGGCTATCAAATGGAAGCCGATCGACTCTTTACGTTGCAAACTATTGATCTCGACGAGCCCATTACTCTTTACCTGTTTACCGATGGCTACACCGACCAGCTTAACCTCTCCGAGCGGAAATATGGCATTGGTCGGTTTAAGGAGCAGCTGGCCGAAATACACCGCCTGCCAATGGCTCGGCAGATGGAGCTACTCGTTAATTCACATGATGAGTTCAAAGGTGGTAATGAGCAAATTGATGATATAACAGTTATTGGACTTACCCTATAATTGTTCGAATTGGTAGATAAAAAAACCGCTCCTAGCTAGGAGCGGTTTTTTAGTTGGCATTATTTATTAGCTAGTCAAGTCCACGGGCTTTGAGCAGTGGCTCAATGCTAGGCGCTTTTCCTCTAAAGTTCTTGTACATTGTCATTGCATCTTCGGTACCACCCTTTTCGAGGATGCAGTGACGGAATAGGTTGGCTTCTTTCTGATTGAAAATATCGCCAGTTTCCTTGAATGCTTGGAAGGCATCGGCAACGAGAACATCGGCCCAAATATAGCTGTAGTAGCCTGCCGAGTATCCACCTCCAAAAATGTGTTGGAAGTAGGTGCTTCTATATCGAGGAAGAATTTCTGGGATAAGCCCAATTTTATCCATACTTGCTTTCTCAAACTTCTGAACATCGAAGTTAGTAAGTAGAGTATCGGTGTAGAAGTCCATATCGAGGTATGATGCAGCGAGGTATTCAACCGTTGCAAAACCCTGGTTGAAGGTTCCGCTCTTCTTAATCTTGTCAACCAATTCTTGAGGAATTACCTCACCGGTTTTGTAGTTCTTGGCATACACATTCAATACCTCAGGTTCCGAAGCCCAGTTTTCGTCGAACTGTGAGGGTAGCTCCACAAAGTCACGAGGAACATTGGTGCCTGAAAGACTGGCATAGGTTACCTGCGAAAGCATGGCGTGCATTGCGTGGCCAAATTCGTGGAATAGGGTTGTTACCTCGTCGAAGTTGAGCAGCGCAGGCTGGTTGCCAGCAGGGCGGGTAAAGTTGGTAACGATGGAAACAATAGGAGCTATACGCTTGCCATTAACAATCTTTTCGGGACGGAAGTTGGTGCACCAAGCGCCACCCTTCTTGCTTGCCCTTGGGAAGTAGTCGAAGTAGAGAATGGCCAACATCTTGCCAGTTGAGTCTTGAACCTCATATGCTTCGGCTTCTGGATCATATTTTGGAAGGTCGGGCTTAGCCACAAACTGAAGGCCATATAGCCTTTTAGCAGTGTAGAAAATTCCTTTTTTTACATTGTCTAGTTCAAAGTATGGGCGAAGCATCTCCTCATCGAGGTCGTACTTTGCTTTCCTTACCTTTTCGGAGTAGAACCACCAATCCCAGGAGGCGAGCTTAAATTTGCCACCCTCCTTGTCGATGATCTTCTGCATATCAGCAGCCTCCTCTTTTGCCTTTTTCAGCGCTGGAGTCCAAATCTTGTTGAGCAGGTTGTACACATTTTCGGGCTTCTTAGCCATGGTGTTGTCGAGAATGTAGTTGGCGGCAGTTGGGAAACCCAAAAGTTTTGCCTTCTCGAGGCTCAACGAAAGAATCTTGGTAATAACAGGGTTGTTGTTATACTCGTTCTGGTGATTACACCGAGTAGCATAGGCCATGTAGATTTTTTCTCTTAGGTCACGCTTTTGTGAGTATTGCAGGAATGGAATCATGCTGGGTTTGTCGAGGGTAAATACCCACTTGCCAGACATGCTATCCGCCTTTGCCTGTTCGGCAGCCGACATGATTACCGATTCAGGAAGACCAACGAGGTCCGCCTTATTGTCGATTACCATTTTGTAGGATGCGTTCTCTTTCAATAAGTTCTTACCAAATTGTAGCTCCTGAAGCGAAAGTTCCTTGTTCACCTGACGGAAACGCTCCTGCTTGTCGGCAGCAAGGTTGGCTCCACCACGAACAAAGTTGCGGTTGATTTTGTCAACCAGCATCTTTTGCTCCTCGGTTAGGTTGAGGCTATCTTTATTATCGTAAATAGCCTTCACCCGCTTGTAGAGGTCCGCGTTGAGGTAGATGTCGTCGTTGTTCTTCGAGAGCAGCGGAGAAACGGAGTCGGCAATAGCCTGAATCTCGTCGGTGCTGTTCGACTCGGTGATGTTGAAGAATACGTTGCTAACCTTGTCCAGAATCTCGCCACTGTTTTCCATTGCAAGAATGGTGTTATCAAAAGTGGGTGCTTCTGGGGTTTTCACAATGGCAGCAATCTCTTCCTGCTGCTGCTTTATCCCCGCCTTAAACGCTGGGAGATAGTCGGCATTTGTAATTTTATCGAATGGTGGAACCCCATACGGTGTTTTGTATTCACTCATGAATGGGTTCTGGGAATCCATACCACCCTTATTGCAGGATGTGAGTGCAATGCCTGCAAACATGGCCATAATCAGATACTTTTTCACGATTTTGATTGTTAGGTTAGTGATAGGTGCAGTTCTTAGGATTCAAAATTAATACTTGCTTCTTAACTTGTAGCTTTAGTTCGACAAATTTATTGGGCAATTGTTTAAAAGCTAGAAAAATAATTGTGGGAGGGAGCAAGTGGAATGGGATGAAGTCGAGTGACATATAAGTTACAAGTGACGCAGAGTGACGAGTTACATATTGCTAAAAAACTGGTGTAAATCCCTTAATAGTGGTGGTGCACCTCGGAGAGGTGTTATGTTTGGTGCCATGGGCGTTAGCTCATGGAATGAATGACCCCATGAGGAGAGAGCGGTGCGCGCTCCTTCGCTGTTCAACGCGCTGAAGCTACCACGCACCGCAATAACCGAAAGGTTATTTGCTGCAACAAACCCACCTGAGCATATGCAGAGTTGCTTGACCCCCTCAAACCTCCCCCTAACTTAGTGGAGACGTTTGCTAGGCGAGGAGGCGGATTTCTATCACGGCATTTGGTATTAGCACGTTCCTTCCCCTCGTAGGGGAAGGTCAGGATGGGGTGGTTCTGTAGAAAAAACAGCGCATTGCTACTCGTAACGACCTTTTTCCCGCTTGGAGCAACCTCTTTGCCTCTCCGAGAACCCTTTTTGTCTCTTGGAGTGACCTTTTCCTCGCTCAGAGAACCTTTCTTGTCTCTCGGAGCGACCTTTTTCTCGCTCAGAGAACCTCTCTTGTCTCTCGGAGCGACCTTTTCCTCGCTCAGAGAACTTCTCTTGTCTCTCTGAGCGACCTCTTTCCTGCTCAGAGCAACCTCTTTGCCTCTCAGAGAACCCTTTTTGTCTCTTGGAGTGACCTTTTCCTCGCTCAGAGAATCTCTCTTGTCTCTCCGAGCGACCTTTTTCTCGCTCAGAGAACCTCTCTAGTCTCTCCGAGCGACCTTTTCGATTCTCGGAGAGGGAAATTGCCTCTTGGAGAGGCATTTTTAGCGACAGGTACACATCCCAACCCAAAAAGAATGTGCTGTTTTACCGTTGGCTTAGGAAAGGATCTTAAATTTGGGTATTGTATGATTTTGTCATACATATAAACGAGTTGGCCGCAAGGTAACAAAGACAACCAAACACGTAATGATAGATATACCAGAAGATATAAAACAACTTTATTCTCAAATAGATTCGATATCATCTTTTGATTCATGGGAATTATTGGAAAAAATAACCCCATTAGATAATAGACAAAATGATGAATGGCAGGATAAAATTAAGATTGAGAGAAAAGTATTAGGTTTTTATATTAATAAGGGTGATTTGTTCCCTAAAATTGTAAAAGTTAATTCTGCTGGAGATGTAGATTCTTATCCAAATTCAAATTCTTTTGTTGAAGCAGAGATAGAATATTTAAAAGATAGATTAAATGTTTCACCCAACTTTTGGATTAAAAGTCGGTATTCGCATATTTTATGGACAATTACAAAAAATAATATCTATGCTGTAAGGACATTAGAGTACTATTTGGAAATTGTAAACTTTATAAAGGACAAAGAAGATTTAGAATCCAATTATTCATTGCCATCTATAATTGAGTGTATACTTCCTTAGTACATGACAAAAAAAACAAATGCCTGATTACCAGTAAAATAAACACGTAAATATTTGGTAAATACTCTGAATATCAGTATCTTACAAGAAATTACCACATCTCGATGTAAGAGCCATGATACCCAGAGTAGACCC
>DATKVT010000025.1 GCA_035529935.1 Williamwhitmania sp.
TGGGTCACCCCAAACCACCTTGCCACTTGCTAGTGCTTCGGACACGACTCCGCGCACAAGGGACTTGCACCCTCTGGACTGGCTCCTAAAACGAATCGTTTAAAAGAACTTTTACTATATTTACCATTCAAGGCACACACATCATGTATAAAAAATTGCCGGTTCATCGGTTATTTAAAGTTTATCTTCCGCATCAAGTTCATTGTATCTTGACAGGGAATCGCGCCGCAATCGGCAACTTTTCATACATGTAACGTTGTGCACAAAAACAAGAAAGACCTTGTGCTAATTTTAAACATAAGATAAAAATGAAAAAACTATTATTATTCGGATTAATTATTTTTCAAACAATTTCATCGTATTCTCAAATTAACACGGATAAGATTTCCTTTGAATTGAGATACCCAATACCACTTGGAGACAATTTATTAAATAAAGGATTCGGAGATGGTTATTTGGGTTTGATTGATATTGGTGTAGATTACAATGTCATAGAGACAAATGGACTTGGAATAGGGGTTCTTTTTAATTCATCAATTCTTAGATTATCGGAAACGGATTTGACCTTATTTATTTTAAGTCCGAAGATTAAAATTGATTATGAGATAAATATTAATAAATTTAGCATAATACCGCAAATAGGCTTAGGATACTCAAATTGGCGATTTAGAGCACCTGCAATTATGATGACTGATGAATTTGGAAACCCAGTGGAAGGAGAAAAGTATAAGGAAAATGAAAATGGTTTGACAATAAAAGGGGGAACAAAATTTGTTTTTAATAGTAGCAAGAATCTAAATTGGTATTTTCAGATTGCATACGAATTTACAAAACTTGAGAAACCGGATAATGGAGCGAATGACTCAAAGTATAATCGAAATATGCATTTACTCTATCCTGGTATCGGACTGATTTGGAATTTTAATAAGGAATAAAGTTTCAGCACACAACACACAATATAGCCAATAAGGGTTTCTGTGGTATGCGAAGGGTTTTAGCCCGCTTTAAATTTTCGTGTACCTTGATAGGAAATCGCCCGCAATCCCTTACTGGCCATATTGTCAAACGTTAAAATCCCATAGCCTCCAATTCCTCCCTCCCAGCCTTTCTCTACCTCTTCACCTCCCAGCTATTGGTCTCCCTATTAAACCGGATTTCGGGAACGCCAACGTTCTCCCTGCCGTAAAGCTTTCGGGAGTCGCTGGCAAACTCATCGAATAGAACCTTGTCGCTGGTGAAAAAGTAGCCCTCCTGCTGCTCATACTCCGAAACGGGTAGCACCTGGTATATTCTTCTGCCATCCTGTATTGGGCGTTGCACCCAGTCGAGAATATAGCCAGCTGAGCTTATATTTGAGCGACCATTGTGCTTGGTTAAGGTGAGGTAGGCCAGTGCGCCTCCATTCTTGTAGCGGTCGCGCTGGTTGGAAACAAAGTTGCCCAGCGAGTATACGGTCACGCTGCCCGTGGTGGAGTCGGTGTCGTAGCTGGCCTCCATGCGCTGTATTACGTGCGGGTGCGAGCCAATAACAATTCTAATACCCAGCCCATGCAGATACCTAGCCAACCTCTCCTGCTCGCGGTTGGGGTCGTTTTGGTACTCAATACCCCAGTGCATAAAGGCAATAATCTCGTCAACGTTTTCCTGCTTTGCACGCTCCACATCCTTACGAATTTGGGCCGTATCAATGGTGTTTACAATTACGGGCGAAGGCACCACAATGCCGTTGGTTCCGTAGGTGTAGTTGAGCAGGGCAATTCTAAAACCGTTTTTCACCAGAACGAGTGGGTAGGTGGTATCGCGCTCGGCCTCATCCTGAAATGTTCCGGTGTGCGGAATTCCAAGGGTGTCGAGCGTTTGTATGGTTCTAATGATGCCGCTCTTTCCGCGATCGGCAGCATGGTTGTTGGCGTCCACCAGCACATCCACTCCTGCAACCTTTAACGCTTCGGCCAAAGCATCGGGCGAGCTGAACTGCGGATAGCCAGTGTAGGGTTTTCCGGCAAGGGTCACCTCCAGGTTGGCAATGGCAATATCGGCAAGGTTGAATACCGGTTTCATTCGGCAGAAGACGCTGTCGTAGCTGTAGGTATCGGTGCTGCTGTCGTAGGCGGCATTAATTTGCGGTCCGTGGCCCATTACGTCGCCAATAAACAGCAGGGAGAGCGTAGTATCTTTAGCAGTATTGCAGGTGGTGTCGCTGGTAGCGGTAATTGGCTGGGCATATGCACCCACGGAAACTACAGTAAGAAAGGCAAAGGTCAAAAGCTTCTTCATGCTCACGAAATTTCTCAAATATAGCATAAATGCCGAAACCCCTTTTCTGACAAAAATCATTGTTGGAATTCTGAAATGTCTGTTTCTTGCGCAAAATTATGAGTCGGCATAGTTGGCTATGAGTTGTAGGATAGGAAGGTATCTAGGCTGCTTTCCGCTGTAGAGATGAAATTATTTCAGCAGGATTAACCTGCATCTTTTCTTCAAAGTTAGAAGGTTGAAGTTTTATATCACACCGAAGTGGGATTTCTGAGAGAAACAGAAATCCCACTTTCATTTATAATTACCCCTACTCCCATTCTGCTGTAAGAGTATGCAACTTTGCACTCGTTTGCGGTTATTTATGCAAAAATGAGCAAGAGCGGGTTGTGATTGATTGGCGTATTTTGGTTACTTTTGTTGAAGCAAGCGACCTCCAGTTGCTTTAAAAATATACAATTACCTTGTATGAATACTACCTATCAGCTGCAGAACTTCGAGAGTTGGGTTAGACGACGGTTCGACATTTACAATAGCATTTTCCTTGGATTGTCGGCCAACGCAAGCAATGGCATTCTACTTGGTCACTTCGCTGCCCACGTGGAGAGAGGCATTCATAAGGGACAATCGCCTGTTGAAATTATCGAAAGCTTCTCGAAGGAGCACCATAGCGATGCCACTGAGGAGCAGCTACTTTCGTTGCTGACTGGCTTTGTTGGCATCATAGAGCGCCAGGTGGTTGTGTTTGACGCGGTGGAGGATTCGGCTTTCGACAAGATCAACGATCTCGCCGGCTCCAACTCCCTGAAGATTGTACTGAAGAACTTTTTAAATAGGGGGTTGACGGAGGAGCTGCTGGCAACCTTGAGGGACCTGAAAATTCGGCTGGTGCTTACTGCCCATCCCACGCAGTTTTACTCAGGTTCCATTCTTTCCATCATCACCGCGCTCGATAAGGCCATTCGAAATAACGATATCGACACCATAAGCGATCTGCTGCAGCAGCTGTCGTATACAAATTTTTACAACGAAAAAAAGCCTACACCGCTCGATGAGGCACACCACCTTGTTTGGTATTTGGAGAACTCGTTTTACAATGCCGTTATGGCCATACACGACGAGCTATTCTACATTCTGCCATCGGAGGGTTACATCAACTTTAACTTGGTGGAGCTGGGCTTCTGGCCAGGCGGGGACCGCGACGGTAACCCGTTTGTTACCGCAGAAATAACCGAAAAGGTGGCCGATCTTCTGCGCTATGCAATTTTGAGAAAATACTATCACGCTGTTAGGCAGCTTAAGCGGCATATGACCTTTGGTGGCGTGGCCGATGAACTGCAAAGTATTGAAAAGGTTCTCTCAGGCTGCATCTACGGTTGCGAGTCGGTGAGCGCCAAGTGGCTGCTCGAGAAGTTTGAGGCGCTTGATGCCCTTGTTCAGAAGAGTTTTTCCGGTCTCTACTCCAGCGAGCTGCGCCGGCTTATTAATACCATAAAGATTTTTGGAACCCACTTTGCCGCCATCGACGTAAGGCAGGATTCCACCATTCACCGGAAGGTGTTTGCAGAGCTGGTACCAGAATTTGGCTCGGGCATAAACGAAAAAAACGATGCCGAGCAGGTGGCGTGGTTCGAGCAGCTGCATCAATCCTCCGTTGACTTTTCGGGGCTTTCCGAAATTGCTTCGGAAACCTGTCTGTCGGTTAAGGCCATAAAGAATATTCAAGGCCATAACGGCGAAAAGGGGTGCAATCGATACATCATCTCCAACTGTGGCCGCGCCTCCGATGTGATGCTGCTTTACCGGTTGTTCACCATCAATGGCTGGGCAGAGGAGCAGCTTACAGTGGATCTAATTCCCCTGTTTGAAACCATCGACGACCTTGCCAGCTGTGACGAGGTGATGGAGA
>DATKVT010000026.1 GCA_035529935.1 Williamwhitmania sp.
TAATTTTATTTCTGTATTTTTGCCCATGTTGTGGTTTTATTCGCAAAACAAATCTACAACATCGGGGCGAAACCTTCGGGGAGTAGCCCTTTATTTATTCAACTAGCTTTTAAACTGCTTTTTTTTGTCGGACAGTAGTGTTAACTTTTATAAGTTTATGATTTCTGTTATTTTATAATAACAATTTTAATTTCATCAAATCTTTAGTGTCCTTTAAAACGGCACGATAACCTCCAATATCTTGCATCCCGCCTAGTCCCATATTAATATTTAAATCAAGTTTATATTCGATTGATGCTAGACGTTTTAATCTTTGAGAAATCAATATTGGAACAATCTTATTTTTGTTTAATAACCTAACTAGTGAGTTTTTCATTACATTCAGGGGTGCATATGATTTGCTCGCCAAATATTAATGACTTCCATCGCAGTATTAATCTCCTCTTGACTCTTGGAAGTCAATAAAGTTTTACCAGCATTAGTTATCTGTTTTTTGCTTATCATAATAATCAATGTTTGAGTTTGTTACTGCTAATTTCCTTTAACTCGTTTCTAAACCTCACAAGATCATTCTTATGTGTCTATTTTGAGCGTTTAGGACTAGGGAGCGTCATCCTTTCCTATCAAAATTAACCCTTTTTCCCGTATTGCAGAAGGTCGATGCTAATTTCTTAATTCTTACCATTCATACAAAGAGTGTTCTCTATATTGGAGGAAACATAGCCTCACGATACGTTCAACGCCATCCGCTTGATATCATTGACGCCAATCAATTGGCTCATTACCATTCAGTTGGGCCGCAGCACCATGCTACTTATGCAGATGGGCTACAGCCCCGTTGAGGGTTGTATATGGATAATGTGATACGATTATTGTGCTTAGATTTCCCTTTTTACACTTCTTAAACCAAAACCATAGCTAATAGTAAAATAGTTCACAACGCCATTGTATCCGGAATAGGATTTAAATGGAATATTGATGCCGTAGCTTAACCGTATAAAGCTCAAATAGCTGATATAGATTAGGTTATTCATTCTTGGTTTGAATGAGATGTCGTAGTTGAAGCCAAAGGAGTAAGCGTAGAAATCCTTGCTTGTATTCTTAAGATCCGAGTAAATATATTCGTTTGGTTGGTTGTATTGCGAAGGGGAATAATCGGTATAAACCAGACCAACGTTGGGCGAGAATCTGAACCTGTCGATGTCCAGTATGTCATAGCCAAATGAAAGTTTTGCAGAAACAAGATCCAAAACAACCCCTTTGGTCCACTGCTTGTTTTCAACCACCAGATCCTGCTTTACCTTAGAGGAGCCAAGGTAGCAGCTGAGGATGTAGTTGAATCTTTCGTGTTTCCAAGCCAGACCAAGGGAGAACAAACCGCTTGATCCAAATTTACTGTATAGCTGGCCTGAATTAAAATATCCACCGAACCCCATATCCATAATGAAGTATGAAGTTGATGCAACTAGCTGGTATCGAATGTATCTCCTGATGTAGGTGTTGTAATTGCTGCTGGGATATTTTTTTAGGTATGCATTTGCCAGAGTGTTTAAGGTGTCCTGGTAATAGTTGTTATGTTCTTTTTGAATATTGATGTATCGTAGGTTTAGTATGAGAAAATCTTTTTTCTCAGAGTCGAGGTTGGAGCTATCAATATTGCTGATCAACTTCGCAATGTTGAGGCTTGTTGCCTCGTACACTTTCCGCTCCAGCAGGTCGTACGGCGGTTGGATTCTATAGCTGAAAGAGGCGTAGTAGGTAGAGTCAAACTGCTCGGTAGTTTGCAGAATATCGGCATAGTCCCTGGTCCAGTAGTCGAGCATCCACCTCTCGTATGGGTACAAGGCTATATAGTCCTTATTCTCCGTCTTGACCAGAAAATTCTTAACCTCCGCCACCTTTAATAGGTTGTTATCCAAGAAATTTGACAGCAACAGCTTCCTGCCGTTAGTAATAAGAATTTCTGTTTTATCCTCGTATGCAGATATGGCCTTGGCCAAGCTGTCCGGTTGTGAATACGCGCGAAAGCTGAGCAGGATCATCAGTGCTAGAAATCTGTATTTCATATTGCGCGGTTTAAAGTGGTTATAAACATCCATTCATCCACCATACTTTGATTAGTAACTATGGGACATTGGCAACTGAAATTCGAAACAAGTTTGTAGATTATACCTACCAAATGTACATAATCTTTGGCATATGCCCATTGATTATGCAGGAGGTTTTTTTAGGTGCAGTATGACCTAACCTATTTCAGCCTTTTGGTGATTGCGGCGTAATAAATAATTTGAAAATGAGACGATTTGGAATTTGAAAAATGCGCCAATTAGCCAATCCGGCAATACGCCAATTAAAAGTGAATACAGTTCTGCCCAGGAAGCCATAACAATTTGGTAATCCAGCATTAGCCTGACAAGTTTTGAGAATGAAGGTGACTGTAAAACCATGGTGATTGCGGTGCATGGAACAGCTGGTTCAATGAACACTATTTGAGCGTGCACCGCATGTTCTTGGAGGGTTCGCATTCCATGGGCTCACACCCAAGGCTATTCAAATTAAATCGCTTTGCGGTTGGTTCTTGAACGGAAAATATTTCGCCACAACAAACGGCGGGATTCAATTTATGGCATAAAGGAGACGAGACGCACCGCCGTGCGTCTCTACATTTGGTTTTATCCACTACACCATATCAATGGACGGATCTCCGCATCGCTACTGCTTCTTTTAACTTCCTCTAACTTCCTCTAACTTCCTCTAACTTCCTCTAACTTCCTCTAACTTCTTCCACTTCTCTATTTAATATCCTTTGTTTATTGCGGTGCGGGGTTGCTGTGGTGCATTGAACGGCATGGGTGTGCGCACCGCAGGTTGATGGCTGGTTTTCTTTCCGGGGGTTGTCACCCCCGGCTACCAAACTATCACCCTTTCAGGGTTAAATTCTTATGAAGAAATAGATTCTCCAATGGTCGGATTATACAACTTCTTCTAACCCCGCGTTGCGGGATCTCCGCTTCGCTACAACTTCTTTTAACTTCCGAATTACTCCCGTCTAACTTCAGTCTAACCTCTCTATTTAATATCGTTTGTTTATTGCGGTGCGGGGTTGTTGTGGTGCATTGAACGGCATGGGTGTGCGCACCGCAGGTTGATGGCTGGTTTTCTTTCCGGGGGTTGTCACCCCCGGCTACCAAACTATCACCCTTTCAGGGTTAAGTTCTTACGAAGAAATACATTCTCCAATGGTCGGATTATACAACTTCTTCTAACTTCCTCTAACTTCTTCCACTTCTCTGACTTCTACGTCTCCTTCTATCTTCCGTATATTTTGGTATCTTTGCGGCCTAATACCGTGTTCTGCATGAAGTTTGAGAGCTACCACATCCTGAATGAGATAAAGCGAAGCCTAGTCAAAATGGGATTCAACAGGCCAACCGATATTCAGTTTAAGGCCATTCCACCCATTCTTGCGGGTGAAGATGTTCTAGCCATTGCTCAAACAGGCACGGGAAAAACGGCAGCCTTTGCCATTCCGGTAATACACAACATTGGCTCTCGCAAGGCACAGGCCACAACTGGTGGCATAAAGTGTGTGGTTATGGAACCTACGCGCGAGCTGGCACTCCAGGTTACCCAAGTTTTTCAGGAGATTGGGCAGTTTACAAAGGTGAAAACCTTGTGTGTGTTTGGTGGGGTGGAGCAGGACCCTCAGATTGAACAACTCCAAAACGGCGTCGATATTTTGGTGGTAACGCCCGGCCGGATGTTCGACTTGGTAAGCCAAGGCTTCATCGACCTTAAAACGGTGGAGGTGCTCATTCTCGACGAAGCCGACCACATGCTCGACTTGGGCTTCATCAACGATATTCGCGACATTATCCGTTTTCTGCCTAAATATCGGCAAACGCTTTTCTTCTCCGCTACCATCGACGAAAAAATTAAAGACTTAGCCTACTCCTTGGTGCGTAAGGCCATCCGTATTCAAATTTCGCCTAATGACCCGGTTTCGAAGAATATAAACCACTCGGTTGCCTTTGTAAAGATGGATGACAAGCGCTTTTTCCTTGAGCGCATCATCAATGAGAATGTGGATAAAAAGATTCTGATTTTTGTGCGGACTAAGGTTCGCGCCGAAAGGGTGTCGGCGGCAATGCAGCGGGTGGGTATTCAGAGCGAAACGCTCCATGGCGATAAGCTTCAGGCAGACCGTATTAGCGTTTTAAAACGCTTTGGTACCGGTGAGGTAAAGGTGCTGGTGGCAACAGATGTGAGCGCTCGCGGTATCGATATTCCCGATGTGGACTATGTAATTAACTACGACCTCCCCGAGGTTCCCGAAAATTATGTGCACAGGGTTGGTCGAACGGGTAGGGGCGTTAGGCGTGGTATTGCCGTATCGTTCTGCAGCGAGGAGGAGGAGCAGCAGCTGTTGAAGGACATTGAGAGCTATACCGGCAATGCCATTAAGGTGCTCGATATTTCCAAGACGGAGTATGTGGAGACCATCGACTTTAGCGCCGAGGCCACCAACGATTGGAAATCGCTGATGAAGGAGGCGGAGGAGTTGGAGGCACTGCACAAGAAAAATGAGAAAAAGGCTCGAGCCAAGAAGCTCAGTAAGGCAAAGAAGAAGTAGCCTTGTTGGTCTTTTGCTAATACCTGCTCATTTGCTTAAATTGCGTGTTCGTCCGAAATAATTTTTCCGACCATACTACCTTTCTCATTTTTAGTGCAAAAAGTTGCAGTGATGAAAGCCAGGTTTGCATCCATTTACTTTTTGAGTGGAACGGGCAATAGCCTAAGTGCAGCGCACCTAGTAGCCAAAACACTTGAGCAGCATCAAATTCCTACGTCGGTAACATCCATCGATTTTAAGCTAGGTAGCATCCATAAGCAACAGGAGCGGGGCAACAGCTTGTTGGGATTGTGCTACCCAACCCACGGTTTTGGCGTGCCATGGGCAATGCTGAAGTTCATTTGGCAGCTGCCCTTTGCCAGAAAGGGAGAACGCTTCTTTTTGCTCAACACCCGCGCAGGAACTCGGATCTACAATGTCTTTATTCCTGGTATCTCAGGAATGGCTCAGCTTGTTCCATTGATAATTTTGCTTGTGAAGGGCTATGGGCTGTCAGGGTTACTTCCGTTGGATATGCCCTCCAACTGGATTTCCGTTCATCCGGGAATGGCTCCATGGGTATTTAACCCCATTGTGGAGCGGTGTAACCGAATAGCTACCCGCTTTGCCACCCGGATTGCCGAGGGGCGACGCTACCTGCATCCCTACGTGTTCATCTTTCTTCCGCTTGACCTCTTTTTGATACCAATAGGCATTGCCTACCAAGCGGTTGGTCGCTTTCTTCTGTCGAAAACATTTTTTGCAACCACCGACTGCAATGGGTGTAATTTATGCGTGGAGAAATGTCCTGTAGGTGCTGTTAAGATGGTTGATGGTCGTCCATTTTGGACATTCAGCTGCGAAAGCTGCATGCGCTGTATGAACATTTGCCCCAAGCAGGCCGTTCAAACGCCACACCTATTTGCGGCGGTGCTTATCACCATAGTTGCTGCGCTGCCAGTTACTCAATGGTTACACCAGCAACTTGGGCTCCTTATTCCGTCTGTGTATAACTCCTTTCAGTGGCCGTGGAATATCCTCATTGCCAGTGTGGTTAATATTCCAGTATTCTTTGTTGTCTACTACGTGTTTCATCTGCTAGTGCGATATGCTTGGATTAACAAGCTATTTCGCTACACCTCATTAACCTACTATTGGCGTCGATATTTGGCTCCCACCATTTCAGCGAAAGACTTTACTCGGAAATAAAAAAAAGCTTCACGAAGTCGTGAAGCTTAAGTAAAAAGTTCTGCGGGGTTATATACTCAGCTTATGCTAGTTTCACATTTACCGCATTCAACCCTTTTTTGCCCTCTTGAAGTTCGAATGTTACATCGTCACCTTCTTTGATACGGTCGATAAGACCTGTGGCGTGAACAAAATACTCTTTTTCTGTCTCATTGTCCTTAATAAATCCAAAACCTTTAGACTCATTAAAGAATTTTACTTTTCCGTTTTTCATAATGTGTAATTAAAATCTATTGTCAAATATAAGGCAAAAATTACGACTATACACATTTTCTTCAAAAATAATCTCTGATTATCAACTTGTCCACAAAATATTTTTTGAAGGTCAACGCGGAATGGTCTCCGATTAATTCCTTTTGGGCCTGCAGTTGGTTTTATTGTTACTATTCCTCGGCATCGGGGCCAAAAATGGTGAGCCGATACTTATGGTAGAAAAATGATACCACGAGAAGCAACACTCCCAGCGCAACCAGTACAGCGGTTTTTGCTATGGGGGTTAGGTGCGAAATGTCGTAGAAGAAGAACTTTAGCAACGTTACCGAGAAAAGAACGATGGCCCCAATTCGAAGGTGACGTTTCTTTTTCCACATGCCTAGCACTATCAAAAGAAAGGCGAAAATGCCCCAAAGAATGCTTAAACCAAGCTTGTATGAGTTGCTGTAACCACTCAAACTTAGCCAATTGATAAGTTCGCTGCTTAGAATCCACAGTGCCGAAAGCGCTACAAAAAGTTCCATCGGTTCTTTCACCTTGGCAAGCCAGCTGCGCTCTCTCGTCTCCAAAAAACCGAAGTAAAGCATGGTGGCAAAGAGCGCAATGGTTATGTAGCGCAATAGGTAGGGTGTAGAAATAGACGCGGCTCCACCAATTGAGCTATTGCGCAGCTCGCTGAGGTTGTAGAGTCCAGCCACAAGAAAGTTAAATGCGGTGAGCAGAGCGATAATCAGAAAGGTGGATGTAAATGCAATGGAGTTGATTCTTTTTCGGGCTAAGGCAATTGCTATCGATACAAACAGCATGGTGTAGTTGAGCATCCAGAGTTCACGAAACTTAAAGTTGATGCTGAACGAGTTGCTAAAATCGGTAGTTGGCTCTAGATTTATTGGGTAAACATGGTGTAAGAGCGCAATAATCTCAACGCGGAAGGTAAAGTATGCTGCAATTATGAGCATGGCTGGCAAAACAATTGCAAAAATCTTATCGAACTCGTTTTGCAACTCGCTGCGAACCTTTAGGAAAAGCCACAGTGCAGCTCCAAGTGCTGCAGTAAGAAGCATGGAACTTAAAAATTGAATGTTCAGAAAGGGTGTTAATGAATCCTCCTGGCCGTAAATGGTAGAAAGGTAGCTACCCCAGTCGTGAATAATGCTGAAAAATGCTAGTAACAACAATGGATAGGAGAGACGGATATAAAATGGCTCATCACCTTTTTTACCAACCCATAGCAGCACAATTGCTTCGCCGGCCCAGAGCAGGGTAACCCAGTTTCCCTTAAGCTGAACCGGAATGGCAAGCGTAATAAATAGCAACACCATCCCTTGCAGCAGGCGCAAAAGGTTTTTGTCTACCATTCGCTTCTGGTATACAGCAAAGGCAACTCCCGCGTGTATCAATCCATTGATTACGGTGAATAGACCGAGAAAATCTTTTCCGGTTCCATGGCCTTTGAGCGTGGCATACCCTATGCTGAAAAAGATGAAGGAGTTGGCCAGCAGCACAACAATATCGTTGGCCGAGAATTTCTCCTCCCGTAGTAGCTTGTAGGCCAAAAAGGTGAGGTAAAAGGTGATGAAGAATATGGTGGAAAATAGCAAGGATAATCCAAAATGGGTATCAACGCTATACTTTATTGTAAACCATGAGAGGAAGATGAGCCAGGTAATACCAAAGGCCGCATTGTAAAGGGCTTTCCAGTATTGCTTGAAGGCAATGGCCAGAATGCCAATATTAATTATGGCTAAATAGGTAAACAGAACGGCAACCTTGCCAGAACCATCGCTTAGAAGGAACGGAACTGCATAGGCACCTACCATTCCAATGTGCGCAATTACCTGATTTCTGTAGGAAAGGGCCGACGCAACGGTAAGGATTGTAAACAGCAGCATAAGGCCAAATGCCACTGGCTGCGGGTAAAGGTCGTATAGGCTGTAGGCTAAAAAACTGATGAAATACATGATGGCCATGGCTCCACCTAGCAGCACTGCGCTGAAACTTTCAAACTTACTGCGAAGTTTAAAGGCGAAACCATAGAGAATGGCCCCGGCGAGGTAGCCCAGAACAATTCTCATTACCGGACTAATGAGGTTGTTTTCGATGATATACTTTGCCCCAACACCAACGCCAATAACGGTGATTGCAATTCCAATCTTGTTTATAAGGTTTTCACCAATAAACCGTTCAAAGCTGTTGCTTTGCTTTGGTGCTTTCTGTTCTATGATTGGTTTGCTTTCTATAGTTTCCGCTGGCATTTGCAATGTGGCAGGTTGCTCCTTAATTTTCGCCGGTTCTGGCGCAGGAGTAACCTTCGCCCTATCTGCTTTTAAACGGGCCAGCTCACCCCTCATCTGCTCAAGCCCTTGCTGCATTTGGTCGAGCTGCCTTTGCAACTCATCAATTCTGTTGTTCTGTTCGGCCATGTTGCTTCGGTTTTGAGTTGGAATTCCGAATGATATATCTGGAGTAAATGTAGTAAAATGAAATTACTAAAGGCAGAAAAGGCAACGGAGAAGAGCCTTCGTTGCCTTTTCATAATTATCAAAATTTGCTCTGCTAGTAATCGAGAGCCAGTATCCTACCTTTAGTGAAGTTGAAGAAGGCCTCCTTCTCGGCCACCTTAACACCGGGCATAAGGTCGGCTGCAGTTTTTCCGGCGGCTTTCATGCACCCCGGGCAGGCAAATACGGTAATCCCCTTGTCGATTAGAATCTTAAGCGATTCCTGTGCCGATGGGAAGGTGGGGTAGGTGATGTCCTTTGCATCTTTCAGCACAACCTCAATTCCCTTGATATCGAAGTATACCAGCACATCCTTGTCCATGGACATCATGGTGGCCATCTTTAGCGCCATCACTACGCGGTGTGGGTCATCGAAGCTGTGCGAAATGTGGATAAACACGCCATCCTTTACCTTGTTGACGTTAGGGGTGTCCGCCATATTCATGGTAGACATCTCGTGAGGTTGCTTTTGGTTGCACCCAAATGCAACAAGCACAAGTAGTAGCGAGAAAATTAGTCCTTTTTTCATAGTTTTAGTTTATTGGGTGTATACTCGTAGATGAAATTTTAATGCACATAAGGTATTGCTTTTAATGTACAAAGTCAATAATTGATTGTAGCTGTTATCCAGTTGCTCACGTTGACGCGTGCCATTGTTTTTGAAATGATATCGTTTTTTGAAAACATGCTGTAGAATATGTTTTGAAAATAATGCACGGTGTATTCAGATATGTCATTTAGTGTATATTTGCACCCTGAAATTTTTTTAATAGAGCTATGGGAAGAATATTTGTTGCCGAGGAGTTTTGTCCTAAGAATCATTCATGTCCAACTGCCAGAAGGTGTCCTGTTGGCGCTATTGTCCAGAATAGTCCATATGAGGCACCCCGAATTGACGAATCGAAATGCACAAAATGTGGTCTCTGCACCCATTCCTGCATGGCCTTTCGCTGTGACGGCTGCAAGTAGCCCGGTGGCTGCTTAAGAAAAAAAATGCCGCGGTATTCGCGGCATTTCTTATTTTATCTAATTGCTAACGAAGAATTTTTCGAACAAAGGCCACCGTAAAGTAGGCCATTAGGAATACGCCCACAAAACCCTCCACACCGCAAACAATGCGAAGAGGACCGGATGGGTAAAAGTCGCCGTAGCCAATGGTAAAGAAGGTGATGGCGCTGTGGTAGAGCGAACGTTCAAACACCGTTAGTGTATCGGGATGGATGCCAGATGGGTTAATGTTTCCTTCGCCAACCGTTATGAAGAACATAAACACTCCACTGAAAAGGAGGTAAACGCTCATC
>DATKVT010000027.1 GCA_035529935.1 Williamwhitmania sp.
CTAGTAGGAGAACATCCTTTACCTCACCGGTAAGAACGCCGCCTTGGATGGCAGCACCAACAGCAACCACCTCGTCAGGGTTTACACCCTTAGATGGAGTTTTGCCAAAGAATTGCTCCACAATCTGCTGAATGGCAGGAATACGCGTCGAACCACCCACTAGAATAACTTCGTTGATATCGGATGTAGATAGTCCTGCATCGGAAAGTGCTTTCTTACATGGCTCAATGGTTGCGTGGATGAGCTTATCGGCTAACTGTTCAAATTGAGCACGAGTAAGCGTTTTAACCAAGTGTTTTGGTATTCCGTCAACCGGCATGATGTAGGGCAAGTTGATTTCAGTGGAGGAGGAGCTGGAAAGTTCAATTTTTGCCTTCTCAGCAGCTTCTTTCAAGCGCTGTAATGCCATCGGATCCTTCCTTAAATCCAACCCTTCTTCTTTCAGGAAACTTTCGGCAAGCCAATCAATAATTACGTGGTCGAAGTCGTCACCGCCAAGGTGTGTATCGCCATTTGTAGATCTAACCTCAAAAACGCCCTCTCCAAGTTCAAGAATGGAGATATCGAAGGTTCCACCACCAAGGTCGAACACAGCAATCTTCATATCGGTAGCCTTCTTGTCGAGTCCATAAGCAAGTGCAGCGGCAGTTGGTTCGTTGATAATACGACGAACCTTAAGCCCGGAAATTTCACCAGCCTCCTTTGTTGCCTGACGTTGAGAATCGCTGAAGTAGGCTGGCACCGTGATTACAGCTTCTGTAACTTCCTGTCCAAGATAGTCTTCTGCCGTTTTCTTCATCTTTTGAAGAATCATTGCAGAAATTTCCTGAGGAGAGTATTTTCTGTCGTCAATCTGAACGCGAGGGGTGTTATTTTCACCCTTAACTACCACGTAGGAAACACGATTGATCTCCTTTTGAACTTTGTCGAAAGTTTCTCCCATAAATCTTTTTATGGAGAAGATTGTTTTCTTCGGGTTCGTTATGGCTTGGCGTTTCGCAGGATCGCCTATTTTTCGTTCACCATTTTCAACAAATGCAACCATCGAAGGGGTGGTGCGCTTTCCCTCACTGTTTGGAATAACCACTGGCTCGTTACCCTCCATTACAGCAACGCAGGAGTTGGTTGTCCCGAGGTCTATACCAATAATTTTACCCATTTTCTTTACTATTTTATGTTTATAACTTTTGTCGTTATCCATCATTTTACAATCATTGTGCCATTGGGCTAATATGACAAGAATAATTTGCTGATGTCAGAGAATGAGCCATAAAGTGATCGGTCCATGGCTGCATATGGTGACAATACGTCAGTTTTTTGTTAGTCAAACAGAGCTATGATGTGTGTTTTGGCATTATTCTTATTCTTTGTAGCTTTGTCATTGCAATTCTCCTGCAGTAAAGCAGGTGAACTTATTATATGTAGCGTATGTCATTAGAAGGAAAAGTTCGTGTTGTAACCACACATGTTCTTCAAGAGATGAAGTTGCGTGGTGAAAGAATCGCCATGCTTACTGCATACGATTATTCCATGGCCCGTATTCTCGACGAGTCAGGTATTGACGTGGTGCTGGTTGGCGATTCCGCTTCCAACGTTATGGCTGGGCATATATCCACCCTGCCAATAACCCTCGATCAGATGATTTACCATGCATCAGGCGTGGTTAGAGCCGTGAAGCGAGCTCTGGTTGTGGTTGATTTACCCTTTGGAACATATCAGGGAAACTCTAAGGAGGCCTTGGCCTCAAGCATCAGAATTATGAAAGAGAGTGCGGCTGATGCTGTTAAGCTAGAGGGCGGCAGTGAGGTTATTGAGTCGGTTACTCGAATTCTATCGGCTGGAATACCAATAATGGGCCACCTTGGCTTAACTCCACAGTCGATCCACAAGTTTGGAACCTATGCTGTGCGAGCAAAGGAGGATGCCGAAGCGGAGAAGCTGCTAAGCGATGCACACCTTCTTGAGGAGGCAGGGTGCTTTGCCCTTGTGCTTGAGAAAATTCCCGCGACTCTTGCAGAGAGGGTGGCACAGGAACTTAAAATTCCCGTTATTGGTATTGGGGCAGGTGGTAATGTGGATGGACAGGTGCTAGTAACACACGATATGCTTGGTATTACACAAGAATTTTCACCACGTTTCTTACGCCGATACCACAACCTTTTTGCAGAAATGCAAGGAGCGTTCCGAAACTACATCCAAGATGTGAAGAGTAATGATTTCCCTAACGAAAAGGAGCAATACTAGATGGCCTTTTCTGCAGAAGATATCTTATGGGAAGATAACCATATTATTGCGGTCAACAAAAAGGCAGGACAGCTTGTACAAGCTGACCCGTCTGGGGATTTAGCTCTGGAAGATGAGCTGAAAGACTTTATAAAGAATCGGGATAATAAGCCTGGAAATGTTTTTCTGGGAGTAACCCACCGCATTGATAGACCAGTTAGTGGCGTTGTTCTGTTTGCCAAAACTAGCAAAGCCCTCACTCGCATCAATGCACTGTTTAAAGAGGGTACAATTAAGAAGACCTACTGGGCTGTAGTAAAAAATAGACCACCAGCCGCTACGGAACTCTTAGTGCATTATTTAGTACGCGATACTAAAAAGAATAAAACGGTTGCGCACCAATATCCCCGCAACGATGCAAAGGAAGCTCGTTTAACCTACAGAGTTATTGGGCAGTCGGTCAACTACGTTTTTTTAGAAATAGACCTTCTAACTGGCCGACACCATCAAATTCGAAGTCAACTATCAAAAATTGGATGCCCAATTAAGGGTGACTTGAAGTATGGATTTCCACGCTCCAACCCTGATGGAGGCATCTGCCTTCACTCTCGCCAGCTGGAGTTTGAGCATCCAGTAAAGAAAGAACTCGTGACCATCAATGCACCCGTGCCGTTCGACACTCTTTGGGGTGAGTTTGTCAAAGCGATCAAACCATAACTCAAAAATGAGGTATTTGAAGTAAGTCATCCTGCTCTTTACTTCACAATTTGAGTAAATTTAAGAGTTTACCAATGGTTACGATTGCAATCTCTTGAGTTAGTGCTATGGAAAAGCTACTGCTTGTTTTTGAGTCAGATGTTGAGAGCTTAAAGCAGCTCAAAACACTACTAAGCGCTAATTTCAAGCAGTATGAAATCAATCTTTGCAGCCGAGGTGAGGATGCTTTGCTCTCGGCCATAGAGAATCAGCCGTTGG
>DATKVT010000028.1 GCA_035529935.1 Williamwhitmania sp.
TCAACTCCTGCCTCCTTCGCCTGCTTATACGTTGAAGGTGGTTCTCCATGTGCCCTCAGAAGCAATTTTTTCCCTGCAAGTTTGCCTATATCACTATGGCTAACGGTTATGAGCCCCTTTCCCAGCAGGCGATGAACCTCCTCCCCATTGTGAACAATTTCGCCAAGGCAGAACAGCCTATCATCGGAAGAGAGTAAGGATTCGGCCTTCTCAATGGCCTTAACCACCCCAAAGCAAAATCCAGAACCGCTATCTATATCAACCACCATACAAATGGCTATAACTTTTCAATTATCGTTTTTACCCACTCCATCTGTTCTGCGGGGGTCATGTAGCTATTATCGAGCACAAGGGCATCGGTAGCCTTGCGCAGTGGGCTAACCTCGCGATTTTGGTCCATGTGATCCCGATTTCTCACGTTAGCCTCAATCTCCTCGAGCGAAACCGACTGGCATTTTTCCTGCAGCTCTTTGTAACGGCGCATTGCGCGAACTTTAGGATCTGCAGTCATAAATATTTTCAGCTCTGCATCTGGAAAAACAACCGTTCCAATATCACGCCCATCCATCACAATACCTTTACTTTTGCCCATCTCCTGTTGCAGCGCAACCATTTTTGTCCGTACCTCAGCAATGGCACTAACTGGTGAAACAAGGTTTGACACCTCAATGGTCCTTATGGCATCCTCAATTACCTCACCGTTGAGCATTGTTTCGAAACGACCTGCGCTGGCGTTAAAAACAAACCCAATTTGAAGAGAGGGTAACATCTCCAGCACCTTTGTTTTGCTCAATTTGCCGTCCTCTGTCACGGCGCCGCCACGAATGGCTGCAAGGGTAACTGCGCGATACATGGCACCGCTGTCGATGTAGATATATCCAAACTCCTTGGCAATAGCCTTTGCAAATGTGCTTTTGCCACAGGAGGAGTAACCATCGATGGCAATGGTAATTTTCGTTGAAAGCATTAAAATCTTTTTAACCGAGCAAAGGTAACTAAAATAGTAGGGGAAGCGGGATGAACGTAGGGAAAAAGAGGAAGGAAAATGATTGCAATCGATTGTTCATCACCATCAACCAAATAAATATTAGGGCATTAACCTTTACTGGTTAAATCAATCGAAACAGAAAACACATTAGAAGCGCCGCTAATGTGATAGGTAGATCGCGCATAGTTGAACATTAAACGGCGAATTTTGAGGCCAAAGCCCCAGCTGAATCCAACCATGGCCGGTTTATCCACAACCTTCAGCTCATTTCGACGACGAAAGGAGTATCCACCACGCAGGTAAAAGCCACGAAGCGGATTAAACTCGATACCGGCAATGGTGTGCGAAAGTATTTCGTTTCCAAAATGCGAAAGTGACGATTGCGAGCTGGACGACGCTTGGTCGGTGGCAAATGGATCGTTGTTGGTGGTTGGACGCTTATAGAACACATTAATATCCTGCAGCTGCTCAAAAGTTGTCACTATTCGAAAGGGGGCATGCCGCAGCTTCAGCGAAAAACCGGCAAGAATTTCAAAAGGTAAAGGCTCGTGGGAGCCTGCATACGTTTTTAGCTGGGTTCCAAAGTTGCGAAACATAGCCGTTGCAGCAAACAGGCTATCGGCGGAGTGGTAGGTAAAGCCCATATCGAAAGCAAACCCGTAGGAAACATAGCTCTCCATAGCAGAGTAAACAGGCTTAAACGAGGCACCCATCTGCACCCTAGGTGAGAGTGCGCGAGCCAAAGAAACATTCATATTGTATTCCGAAGCCCTGAATGTTCCGGTAATATTTCCCAGCTCGTCTGCTGCTTGAAAGCTACCATAGTTAATGCCAGACAGGCCAAAAGCCATAGTGCCAAATTTTCCAAAATCACGAACTAGGCCGATACTCCCATACTTAATATCGGCATAGTAACTAATAAAGGCAAGGGTGGCTTGCTTATTCATTGAAGCAGTGAGGAGCGAAGGACTTTGAAGAACAAGACCAGCATCGTTGTCCCAAAGTCCGATGGCTTCGCCACCCAAAGCCGAAGCACGAGCAGAAACCGGAAGGCGAAGAAAGGAGTACGTGCTCTCCCCTGCCGACTGGGCCTTAAGTCCAGTGGCGTAAAGCACAAGTATTATAAACGCAAAGGTTAGTTTTTGCTTCATGCTATATAAAGAGCTCGTAAAGTTAAAAATTTATGTATTGCCTCCTAGCCATGCGGTTATGTTGTTTAACGGAGCAAACACCACTTTATTTCAAGTAGACAACTGGTAATAGCGCCATCATCAATCCTTAAATTTAAACATATCTGGTGGAACTATATCAGCTTCAGATTAGGTACAAATCGGTTAAGACTTCACATAAAGGTAAGATGCTAGCCAAATAATTTGTTACTTTACACTTCGAATTTAGAGCAGAGTGATGGTAGTTAAGGAGAAGATTTTATTTGTAGTAAATCCCGTTTCAGGAACTGGTAAAAGAGAAAAAGCACTAAAACTCATAAAAGAGAAGCTATCTCCCAACTATGATGCCAAGATTGTAATAACCAAGTTTGCAGGTGAGGCAACAGAAATAGCCATACGATACCATCAAAAAGGCTTCAACAAGGTGATTGCCGTAGGAGGAGATGGAACAGTAAATGAGGTGGCCAAAGGAGTTTCTGGGACTAACATGGCAATGGGCATTATTCCTACCGGATCGGGAAATGGCCTTGCACGGCACCTCCACATCCCAATGAATATCTCAAAGGCAATTGAGGTAATTAATAGGGGAAACGTTACAGATATTGACCACGGCACCATTAACGATACGATGTTTTTCTGCACTTCCGGTGTGGGCTTCGACGCTCTTATTGGCAACAAGTTTGCCGAGGCCGGAACGCGAGGTCTTACCACCTATGCAAAAACCACCATTAGGGAATACTTTACCTTTAAACCGCAGCACTACACCCTAGACATAGACGGTAAAATATATGAGCGCGACTCATTCATGATAACCTTTGCCAATGCCTCTCAGTATGGCAACAACGCTTACATTGCGCCTCATGCCGACATTGCCGATGGATTGATCGACGTAGTTATTGTAAAACGCTTTCCGCTTTATAAGTCCCCTCGGTTTGCCTACCAAATGTTCACTAAAAAGATGAACAGGTCACCATACGTGGAGACATTCCGCGCCAAAAACATAACCCTTAATCGTAAGGAAGCCGGATATGTTCATTTCGATGGCGAACCGGGAACGATGGGCGCCATGCTAAAGATTGCTGCGGTTCATGCAGCGCTTAAGGTTATTATTCCCTAAACCAGGTCAGGGTGCTGCTTCATGCGCTCCACAATCCGATAGACTGCCGGACAAACATAGGTATTCTTCAAGGTAAGGTTTAGTAACTGCTCAAACTTGCGCCTGTCGGTATGCGGATACTCTCGACAAGCCTTTGGCCTATCCTCGTAAATGGAACAGTAGTTATCGGACATTAAGAACGGGCATGGCTGCTTCCTGAAAACATAATCACCATCGCTGTCGAGGTGAAGGTGACGGCTGATTAACTCCGAAGGGCTTATGCGCAACGAGCGAGCCATGCGGTCGATATCACGATCGGTAACAATGGGACTAATGCTCTTGCAGCAGTTGGCACAGTTCAAGCAATCAACCTCTTCAAAAACTTGATGATGTAACTCCTGCACAACCACATCGAGCTTAGCTGGTGGACGACGACGGAACTTTTGAAAGAACTGCTTCGTTTTTGGAGCCTCTCCTGCAGCTCGTTCCTTAAGACTTTCGAGCTCTTGCGCGGTTATATCCATTTCTGATTACGCCCTTTACCGATTTCACATGCTCACGGCTAAGCTGCGACAGCATCAGCCCACCAATCACCACCGACATTCCCACAAACTGCATTAGGGTGAGATGCTCGTGCAGCACAATAATTGCCAAAATAGTTGTAATTACAGGTATAGCATTGTTGAACACGGTGGCTTTGTTTATGCCCAAGCCCCGAATGCTATAGCTAAAAAGTAGGAAGGCTAGTGTGGAAGCAAAAATAGACATCAACAACACCAACATAATTGCCCTCCCGCTGATAGGGGTTATAAGGAAATGCCCTCCCTCAAAGAATATAAACAGTGGAAGAAAAAAGATGGCTCCAATGGTATTTTGGTAAGCTGTTATGGTAAACACGTTGTAACGGCTAGTAAGTGTTTTAATCACTGCCGAATACCCCATGGTTGAGGACACTGCAAGAAACATAAGCAACACCCCTGCCGGACGTGCCACCAGCTGGAAATCTTTATTTACAAGAACCAGCAGCACTCCAAAGATAGAGATAACTATTCCGGCAAAGCTGGCTCGTGTCAAGCGTTCTCTGTGAAAAACATAGGCGCTAATAGAAGTAAATAGAGGTATGGTGGAGATTATTACCGATGCCACCGACGATGATATCATTGTAACGCCAATGCTTTCGCCAATGAAATACATTAGAGGCTCAAAAAAAGCAAGAATAATAAAGAGCTTAAGGTCACCTGGTTTAATTTTCTCCAACTTTCCAAGGAAGTAGCTCACAGGAAAGAGAAACAGAAGGGAAATTAGCAGCCTAAAGAACACCAGCGTAATGGGATAAGCACCATATTCTTGGTAGAATTGCTTATACCAGATGAATGTTAAGGCCCAAAAAACCTGAGCTAAAATTACGGCTATGTAAACGGTGAACTGCTTCGATTTTAACATCTTGGAATTAAAGTAAAATGCGGGCGAATCTACACATTTTTTCATTAAATATTAAGGCTCTGGAGTAAAACAAGATTGCCCATTTGCACATTGAGTGAAACCAATAAACCAGCTCGATTTTCCGATAGCCATCCACCATTTCACGCTTCTGATAAATTATTATTATTCTTTATGGCTATGTAAAATACAGTAATGGAATTTCATCCAAAAGAGGTAAGGCAACAAGTCTAACAGGTAAGTTCCTAGGACATATAAATTCTGCCTCTTTTCAAAAAATATGTATAAAACAACTTGCAGGCGCAATCGTTTGTAAGCATATCACTCAGCCCATCATCAGCTGTTTTTCAACTGGTTATTATCAAAAAATGACTTTTCACCATAGCAAATCATCTCCGATATCCATACTTTTGCATTCCCTAGGCAACAATTGACTAGGTTAATTTCAGAAACAACACATAACCTAATGATACGAAAAGCGCAAGCTGTTTTGGCTTTTGGACTAATGAGCGCAGTGTGTAGCGCACAGCCAGCAAGCCGCCAATTTATTGGAGTAAAGGATTCTCTTGGCACCATGGTAGTTAACGTTTCCGACGGCCATTACACAATTGTTGCTTTCAACGAAAAGATGGTGCAAACCACCTTCTATCCAAAAGGAATTCAGGAAAAGAATTTTTCTTTTGCAGTGTGTATGACTCCTCAGAAACCTGAACTTGCCATTAGCCAATCCGCCACATCGGCCTCCATTCAGGTGGGCAAAGGCCTCAAGATTGTCATTACAAAGAGTCCATTCAACATTGGCTACTACTACCACGACACGCTGCTTATTGCTGAGAACAAAGGCTATGAGCGCACCGATTCAACTCAAATTATGAGTTTGTCGATACAGCCTAAGGAGGTGCTCTATGGCGGAGGAGAGCGTGCGCTGGGAATGAACCATCGTGGCTACGACCTAACGCTCTATAATAGGGCTCACTATGGCTATCAGGAGCATTCTGAATTAATGAACTATACACTCCCGATGTTCCTCTCCAGCAAGCGCTATGCGGTGCTCTTCGACAACGCCTCGCTGGGCTGGCTTGATCTCGACAGCCACGAGAATAACACCATAAACTATACCACCATGAGCGGTACCATTAACTATTGTGTAATAGCTGGCGATAGCTGGTACGATTTGGAAAACCAATACACCCAGCTCACAGGTAGGCAGCCACTACCTCCCCGCTGGGCCTTTGGCAACTTCAGCAGCCGGTTTGGATACCATTCTCAGCAACAGGTTCTCTCCACGGTGGATAAGTTTTTCAAGGACTCCATTCCGTTGGATGCCGTTATCATCGATATTTACTGGTTTGGCAAGGGCATTTTTGGTGACATGGGTCGTCTCGACTGGTACCGTGACAGCTTTCCAGAGCCAATCAAAATGATGCAAACGCTAAAAGCAAAAGGGGTGAAAACCATATTGGTAACAGAGCCATTCATCCTCACCACCTCTACACGATGGCAGGAGGCTGTTGACAACCAAGTGCTGGGAACCGACACCAGCGGAAAACCCTACACCTTCGATTTCTACTTTGGTCATACTGGACTGATCGACATTTTTAAACCAAAAGCACAACAGTGGTTCTGGAACATATACAAAGGACTTACCAAGCAAGGAGTTGATGGCTGGTGGGGCGACCTAGGTGAACCGGAGGTTCATCCGGCAGGGCTGCAGCACGTGATTGGCAGTGCCAACGAGGTTCATAACGCCTACGGCCACATCTGGGCAAAGGTTGTATTCGATGGGTATAAGAAAGACTTCCCAAATACTAGGCCATTCATTCTGATGAGAGCAGGCTATGCTGGCTCTCAGCGATACGGAATGATTCCGTGGAGTGGAGATGTTAGCCGCAGCTGGGGTGGATTGGTACCTCAACCCGAAATAGCACTGCAGATGGGAATGCAAGGGCTTGGGTATGCGCACTCCGACCTTGGTGGATTTGCCGGGGGCGAAAAGATTGACAACGAACTCTACATCCGTTGGTTGCAGTATGGAGTTTTCCAACCCATATTCAGGCCACATGCACAGGAGCAGATTCCACCTGAGCCTGTATTCCAGAACGACACCACCATGGCTTATGCCAAGGCAGCCGTTGAACTCCGGTATAAACTTCTACCCTACGTTTACTCACTTGCCTTTGACAACAGCCAAACAGGCAAACCACTTATGCGTCCGCTGTTTTTCAACGAGCCTAATAATCCACAGCTACTGACCTACGACAAGGCATACATGTGGGGCGATGCTTTTCTGGTTTCACCTGTAAAGGCCCAAGGAATAAAGGAACAGGCAGTGTATTTACCAAAGGGAACAAGCTGGACCGATTTCTTCACTGGGAAGGTTTACAATGGAGGCAAGGATATCACCCTACCACTTACGCTCAACCACATTCCGGTTTTAGTTAAAGGCGGTGCCATAATCCCCATGCTGCAAAAGGTTGCCAGCACAACGCAAGCTAATTTCAACCAGCTGGAGGTACACTACTACCTCGATCCTGCTGTAGCAACATCCAGCTACGACCTATACAACGACGATGGTGAAACACCGAACGACTACATTAACGGAAACTATGAAAAGCTAAATATAGAAGTATCAAACACCAGCAGGCTGTTAGCATTTATGTTTGCACCCGAAATTGGTAAAATCTATACGATAGCCAAAGACAAAGACATTTTGTTGACCATCCATAACTCACCAAAAAAACCGAAGAAGGTATTGGTGAATGGGAAAAAGCAAGGTGAATGGAGTTGGGTCAATGGAGAAGTGGCCATAAACATCAGCGTTCCAACAACAAGCAACACAAAAGTAACTTTGAAATACTAAGGGGTGTTTATCCCATAGAAAGCAGCACTGCAAATGGCAGTGCTGCTTTCTATTTATAGGGAGGAGATTATTACCTTACATCTTATTATTCTGATGAATAGCCCTATTAATGAAAAGAACTAATCAAAAAATTGCTCCACCAGTTACCATATCGTATTGTCCTAAAATCAACCCGTTTAGCTTGAATATCTATAAAAGATTTTTACATTTACGGTTACCAAAGCAAAATTTCAGTTGCTGCAATGCAAAAACCGTTCAAGGTATTCTCACTTCTTTTTATTGCTCTGGCATTGCTTGCCGCAATTTCATTCATCTATCCACGCGAGGGAATAACCATTGGAGATAGCACCACGCTAACCTTTCCATCGCTTACCGACTTATTCCTCCCCGACACCAGTGGCGTAAAGCATATCAATGAGCTATTCAGCCGCGACGTATTGGCTAAGATGGGTGTAAGTGATACCCCTACACTAGTGGATACTGCAACAGCAGACACTATAGCACAGCCGCTGGACTCTGCTTCGAACAAAATAGACACCACCATCCGATTAGTAACCATCAAGAATATTGAAGCCAACCTCCCCTCCATCGACCTTGAATACCCCGACAGCGGAACGGTTACCCTACACAACTTCTTCGATGCGCTAACAACCATAAAGAGCAATTCAGCCCCAATACGGGTACTGCACTACGGCGATTCTCAGATAGAGGTCGACCGAATTACCTCCCGATTGAGGAGTAAGCTACAGCAGCAATTTGGCGGAGGAGGTTATGGGTTTCTAACCATGGAAAGCGCAGAACAGAGCTACCAACTCAACATATCCAGCACAAACCTATGGGACACCAGAAAGATTAAAAATAAAAACGATAGGTCGAAAAAGAATTTTGGACCATTCTTTAGCTCAGCACGAATAGGCATCGCAGAAACCGCAAAGAAAAACGAAGGATCCATCACCATTAGCCGGAGCAATCTCGGCAGGGTCATCCGCCGCTTTTCCCTTATGTTTATGCCAACCTCACCTCTGCTGCTCGAAACCAAGGCGGACGATTCAATCCTATTTGCCGACATCATTCCACCATCGGAAAACCCTCAGCTGGTTACGGTGGAGCTGCCTCCATCCACAAAAACAATCAGAGTAAAGATGCAAGCCGATGTTAGCCCACTTATCTTTGGCTTAGGGTTCGACCAAAGCCGAGGCATTGCGGTGGACAACATCCCCATAAGGGGTAGTTCCGGGCTTGAGTTTACTCGTGAAAACGGCAAACTTTTGGCCGCTTCATACAAAATGCTCAACGTTAAGTTGCTCTTGCTGGAATTTGGTGTAAACGTGGTGCCCAATGTGGTGAAAAGTTACACCTACTATGAGGAGGCACTCTATCAACAGCTGGTGTTTCTGCGACGAGTTGCTCCCAATGCCTCCATCATCCTCATCGGCGTTTCGGACATGTCACGAAACAACAACGGGAGGATGGTCTCCTATCCAAATATTGAGAAGATTAGGGATGCACAAAAGCGTGCAGCCTTTCGGGCAGGATGTGCCTTTTGGGACTGCTACCGTGCAATGGGCGGAGAAAACGCAATGCCTGCATGGGTAAACGCACAACCACCATTAGCAAACAAGGATTATATCCATTTTACACCCACTGGAGCCAACCTGATTGCCGAGATCTTCTACAAAGCTTTGATGAAGGACTACCAAAAATATTGTGCCACTCAAAAAACAACAAAACAATGAGTAGGCAAAAGATCTACGTGATGCTTGTGACAACCCTGCTCCTTGCCTCTATCCCATTTGGGAGAACCGAAGGATTGGGCAAAATCGGCAACAAAGCCATCATTGAAAATCCCGACGAGATGGCCACAGGCAGTATATCGGAGGTTAGGATATTGCACATTGGTGACTCCCACATTCAAGCCGATTTCTTTACCGGTGAAGTTCGTCGACTGCTACGCCAATATCTCCACGACACCCTACCCCAGCGCGGATTTATCTTTCCCTTTGCCGTGGCAGGAAGCAACAACCCCACCGACTTTAAATCGACGGCAACCGGCAGCTGGCAAACGCTAAAGAGTACCAACAGCCCAGTAACCGAATCGCTAGGTGTAAATGGTTTAGCGCTCTCCACCAGCGACGCCAAGGCGACCATAACCATTAAGATAAAATCAGAAAACAGCCGCTTTAATCGCGTCAGGGTGTTTTACAGTACAAAAGGAGGCTTTAAACCAAGTGTTGTGGGCAACTTCACCGTTACCCAAACAGTGGAAGAGAACCTACATGAAATTACCTTCAACTTAAGCAGAAAGAGTGATTCCCTTACCCTAAAGGTTTTGTCAAGGGAAGAGGATGGTGAGCTGCTGCTCCACGGCATTATTCTGGAGGACACATGCAGCAAATTCTCCTACAATGTTGCCGGTCTCAACGGTGCCACAACCACCAGCTTTACACGATGTAAAATGCTCCAATCGGAAGTTGAGAGTATAAACCCCACCGTGGTGATAATTTCACTGGGAACCAACGATGCATACATCCCTTCATTCTCTCCAATTGAGCTAAAGAATAACTTAGATGCGCTGATTGCCAACATACATCAATCGGCTCCAAGCGCGCTTATTGTGCTTACCACCCCCGGCGATTTTCTGGCAAAGGGGCACCGACGAACCACCAGACCACAAACTGCAGCAGAGGTAATCGTCCAAGTTGCCCATAAGCACCACCTCCCCGTTTGGAACTTTTTTGAGGCTATGGGAGGTAAAGGCTCCATTGATGCATGGAGAGGCAAAGGACTGGCTGCACCCGATGGGCTGCACCTCTCCAAGGAAGGTTACAAAGTGCAGGGGCAAATGTTTTTTGAATGGTTAACCGGTCTAAACACCTAGAAGAATGATGGAGACGGTTACACAGCTGGTTAGGCATTTCTTCCTCTACTCCAAAACGGAGCCGATGCTCTTTTCTGGGATTATTTTCTGGGGTTTCCTGCTTGTGCTGCTAGCTGGTTATCAGCTGGTATACCGACGCAATCACCTCCGCAACGTATACCTGCTGGCGTTTAGCCTTTTCTTCTACTATAAGTCTGGAGGGCTATTTTTCTGGCTACTGATTTTCTCTACCGTTATTGACTATACCCTCGGTTTAGCCATTGGAAAAACGGAAAAGAAACTGGTTCGAAAGATGCTGGTTTCCTTCAGCGTAATAGTAAACCTTGGGGTGCTCTCCTACTTTAAGTATGCCTACTTCTACATCAACACCATCAACTCCTGGTTCGGGACACACTTGCATGTTACTAACCTACTGGCTGAGTGGAGCAACCAAATATCAGGAAGTCACTTCGATCCGCTGGTAATCATTCTTCCAGTTGGAATTTCATTCTATACGTTTCAAACCATCTCCTATACCGTCGATGTGTACCGTAGGCTTATTCCACCTGTAAAGAGCATACTCGATTTTGGGTTCTACGTGAGTTTCTTCCCGCAGCTTGTGGC
The DNA here is from genome assembly GCA_035529935.1 of Williamwhitmania sp. Taxonomy (NCBI): domain Bacteria; kingdom Pseudomonadati; phylum Bacteroidota; class Bacteroidia; order Bacteroidales; family Williamwhitmaniaceae; genus Williamwhitmania; species Williamwhitmania sp. The sequence goes on from DATKVT010000028.1 coordinate 11,035, forward strand.
TGGCCCCATTGTAAGGGCATCGGAATTCATACCCCAGATCTATACCAAATACCACCTCTCCAAGGACGAACTTAGCCACGCCATTTTTCTCATAATCATTGGATTGATAAAGAAAATTGCCGTTTCTAACTACATATCAATAAACTTTGTCGATAGAATATTCCTGTCGCCCACCTCCTACTCCGGTTTTGAGATTCTGATGGGTGTTTATGGATATGCACTTCAGATATACTGTGACTTTAGCGGCTACACCGATATTGCTCTTGGCGTAGCCCTTCTACTGGGTTTCCGCCTGCCTGTAAACTTCAACTCGCCCTACAAGGCCACTAGCATCACTAACTTTTGGCATCGATGGCACATATCGCTTTCGCGCTGGCTTCGCGACTACCTATACATACCGTTGGGTGGAAACCGAAAAGGGAAAATTCGTACCTACGCCAATCTGCTTGTGACAATGCTTCTGGGAGGGCTATGGCATGGGGCCAGCCTTAAGTTTATGGTTTGGGGCGGAATGCATGGCGTTGCGCTCGCCACAGAAAGACTGTTTGGCATTGGTCGTAGCGAAAGCCAAAAGAAACTTTCATGGTGGAAGAAAGGTGTTGCAATAATCCTAACATTTAATTTTGTTTGCTTAGCCTGGATACCTTTCAGGGCGGGCAGTTTCGCCGATGCCAGCTTAATAGTCTCACGCATTGCTTCAGCTTTCTCTTTTACAGCAATCCCAAGCATTTTGTTGGGCTATAAATCAGTATTTATAGTAATGGCAATTGGATATGCGGCACATTGGTTTCCATCGCAGGCAAAAGAAAACCTCCGGGGAAAGTTTATTCAAGCTCACTGGTCTATTAAAATCCTTGCAATAATAGCTGTTGCATTTACACTTGCACAGGTTCGGTCGGCTGAGGTGCTACCATTTATTTATTTCCAGTTTTAGCAATCCCATCTCTCTATGTGCTTAAATAAAAAAAAGCATTACCTTAGTTTGTGCATTTAGGTTACACAACTCATGCACCAAATTCAACTACATAAGTATTAAAGAAATACAATCTTCGAACAAGCCAATATAACCGAAAACCAAAACCCTAGAACAATGAACAATGTCGATGAAGACACACTTCAAAAGAGTCAACGAATGGCCATTGAACTGGGAATCCCATTGAGGATTTCCGTTAAATCCATAGTAAAAGTCCAGATGATTTTTACCATTCTTGCACTTTTAACTATTTTTTACTTTGCCCCAGAGCTCTATGCCCGAGCAGCATTTACAAGCATAGAGACTGTATCACTACTTGTTGTCACTCCATTACTGCTAATTGCAACATTCTTGTTTTACGCCATCTCCGATGCGGTAATTGTAAATGGAGAGTTGCGCATTAAAAACATTTTGGTTAAGCCACGCCACCTCAACCTACTCATGGTAAACAAGGTATGGATGCCCTTTGGCCCAGAATCAAAGATTGCAGTGATTTTCTACCACGGTTTTAAACTATTCCCTCCATTTAGCATTATCATTATTCCAAATTGGATTCCAAGTGCTGCAAGCCTACGCGGGATGATACTATATGGAAAAGACTTATCTGCAACCATATCCCGTCCAGAAATAAAACTCAAGCATCAGCAATAGCTGCCGACTGCCATCCGACAGGTGCAAATCGGGACTGATGTTGACTTTGCGAATCGAAACCTATGCCAAACCATAAGGTGTGTGTCAAAACTTTTGCTAATTTGGCGATTGTAAAACAGCAACGCCATGAAGATTTCTACCAGCTTCGACTCGGGAAACATAGAGGTTGTAAGCCTAAGTTCACATGAAAACATTCAGCTAAAAATCCGAAAGGACACCCAGTCCGAATTCCTGCAGTGGTTCCACTTCAGGCTTTTGGGTGCACAGGGTTACCCCTGCACAATTCACCTTGTAAACGCGGGGGAAACCTCCTACCCTGAAGGATGGGTAAACTACTACGCCTGTGCTTCCTACGACAGGAACACTTGGTTTCGAGTACCAACCACCTTCAACGGAAAGGAGCTTACCATAGAGATTACGCCCAAAGAAAACAGCATCTTTATCGCGTACTTTCCTCCGTATAGCTATGAGCGTCATCTGGAGTTGGTTTCCACTGCACAATCGGAGGATATTTGTGTGCTCGACTCCCTTGGCAAAACGCTGGAAGGTCGCGACATTGACTTCCTAACGCTGGGAGAATTTACCAAAGAGAAGCGCAAGGTTTGGATTATTGCCCGCCAACATCCGGGAGAAACCATGGCCGAATGGTTTATGGAGGGGCTCATCCACCGCCTACTCGACAGCGATGATCCTGTGTCGCGCCGATTACTGGAGCAGTGCACCTTTTTTCTTGTTCCCAATGCCAACATCGATGGCTCCATTCACGGCAACCTTCGCACCAATGCTGGCGGGGTGAACCTCAATCGGGAGTGGGGGAACCCTTCCCCGCTAACAAGCCCGGAGGTTTACTACATTATGCAGAAAATGAACGAAACCGGGGTAGACCTCTTTTTGGATATTCATGGCGACGAGGCCATCCCATACTGCTTTGCCTCTGGCATAGAGGGACTTCCAGGATACCACGGACGGCTTCAGATGCTGCAGGAACGTTTTATGGAGTTGTGGGAAGCCTTCAACCCTGATTTCCAAACCAAGCATGGCTACCCCAAAAACGAACCAGGAAAGGGCAACCTCAAAATAGGATCCAAGGCAGTTGCCCACCGGTTCGACTGCCTCGGGCTTACTATTGAAATGCCATTTAAAGACAACGCCAACTTACCCGATCGGGCATTTGGATGGAGTCCAGAACGATCTATCAAGCTTGGAGAATCTGTGCTCAACATCATCCTTCAAATTCAGAATGTACTACGATAGATGTTCTAAAACAAAAGACCCACAGAGTAATTTTCAGTGGGTCTGCTTTTATCTAATTACAATGCAATAGAACTAATTCAATTTTGGGCGTACAGCAGCAGCAATCTCCGCTGCTGTAGGTTCGTCCGAAGTGATTACCAACTTTGCAGTAGAGTAGTAGGGTTCGCGCAGCCTTAGCATCTCTTTGATATAGGCAGTAAGCTCATCCACCGATTTACCCCAGAGAAGCGGCCTATCAACCTTTGAATCAGCCAAACGATTCACAAGTGCTTCCACACTTACCTTGATGTAAATTGTAAGCCCCTTGGTGTTCATTGCTTCCATATTGTTGTAGAAGCAGGGAGAGCCACCGCCCGTTGCTACCACCAAACCATTCTGACTGGTCAAATCGAGGAGAATTTCATTCTCCACTTTTCGGAAATGCTCTTCGCCCTGAGTAACAAATATCTGACGAATGGTCTTCCCAGTTTGCAACTCTATGTGCTCATCCATGTCGATGTAGCGCATGCCCAGCAGTTCGGCGAGTTGCCTACCAAGGGTTGTCTTTCCCGAAGCCATAAAACCAACGAGGTATATATTCATAGTCGAAAGTTATGGCGGTTAATATAATACATTTTATTTATCGGACTAAATTTCCAACGACATTTGTGTTATTTCGCCCTGTTCCTCATCGTTACCACCTTCAGGAAGTGAGTCGGGAACCTCTGGTTCTGTAGCATCCACAGCAGCAACGGGCTCATCCTTTACCAATGGCTCCACAAACTTTGCTTCTCCCACAACGTAGGTGGTTAGCCTCTTTCCGCGCGCTCTAAAACTTTTAACACCGATAAATTCAGAAACGTCAACCAGTTCGTTCAGCCTGTGGGCATGAGCACCACCAAAGGTAATCTCCACCTGCGGCCACTTATCCACCGAGAGGGCAACAAGGTAAGAACCTTCGGCCTCGCCAACAAAACTCTGCGGTTTATCAATATTCTCAACCACAAATCGTTTGAGGTAAACAAACGACTGCTCCGCATCGAAAAATAGGACGGAGTATACCTTCTCGGAATCAAACTTTTCAATATGGATGAGGTCATCATCGTAGTGGTTGGATACGTCAAACGAGGTAACAGCATATATGCCCCGCTTGTAGAATACCACAATTCGATCGTTGGTTCCAAATTCACCAAGCGATGTACCTCTGCCGTCTGCATTTAGCCGCAGCACATCGGCATCGAACCAAATTTTCTGTCCGCCAAGCGTAGAAACACCCTTCTCCTTTACCTGAATTTTATGAATGGCGTAGCGACTAAAAATATTCCCAATGGAACTACGTCCCTTAATAGCTAGCTCGCTAAAGTCAAGATCAAGGATAGGTTTTTTGAGCTTAGGCCTTGGCTTTAGGAATACCTTCAACACCTCTGCTTCGCCATTGGGGTTCACGCTCATGTATAGAACCTGTGACCCGTCTGTACCTTTAGAGATATCGTACTCCTTATCGCGAGTTATCCCCGTAATGGCACATCGCTTAATCATAATAGCACCATTTCGCCCATCACGGTAAACCACGTTGTATATGGTTCGGGTATCGTTTCTCCTAAAAACACCAATATGGATAATATCCTTACCGAAGAACGACTTCTCCGCCACCTTGGCAATAATATACTTTCCACTCCGGAGAAAAACGATGATGTCGTCGATATCGGAGCAATCGCAAACGTACTCATCCTTCCTTAGGCCAATACCAAAGAATCCTTCCTCCCTGTTCACATATAACTTTTGGTTGGCCACCACCACCTGGGTTGCCTGAATGGACTCAAAGCTCCGGAGTTCAGTTTTTCGTTCCCTACCCTTGGAGTGCTTTTTCCTAATCTGTTCGTAGTAGGCAATGGTGTAATCTACCAAGTGCGCCAGGTGATTCTTTACCACCTTCATTTCGGCCTCAATACCCTTGATAAGTTCATCTGCCTTTTTAATATCGAACTTGGATATTTTCTTAACAGGTTTTTCGGTCAACTTCTCCACGTCAGAGCGGGTAATTTCCCTATTGAATTTTGGGCGAAAAGGATCAAATCCACGTTCGATAGCTACCAGAATATCCTCCCATGTTTCGGTATTCTTCTCCAGCTCTCGGTATATTCTCTCTTCGAAGAAAATCTTTTCAAGCGATGAAAAGTGCCACTCCTCCTCCAGCTCGAAAAACCTAATTTCCAACTCCCGCTTGAGCAAAAATTTGGTTTTTTCAGCAGTTGCCTTCAACATCATTTTTACCCCGTAGAAGTGGGGCTTATCATCCTCTATTACGCAGGAGTTTGTGGAAATCGAAATTTCACAGTCGGTGAAGGCGTAAAGGGCGTCAATAGTTTTATCGGGTGAGGTTTCCGCCGGTAGGTGAATCAGTATCTCAACGTTCTGCGCCGTGTTATCGTCGATCTTCTTTATCTTAATCTTCCCCTTGTCGTTCGCCTTTAAAATACTATCGATGAGCGTGGTGGTATTCTTACCAAAAGGTATTTCGGTAATAACCAAGGTTTTTTTATCCAGCTTACTAATGCGAGCTCTAACTTTTACCACTCCACCACGTACACCATCGTTATAGCGACCGCAGTCGGCAAGACCACCTGTAGGAAAATCGGGGTAAAGTTCAAAGTCCTCGCCCTTCAGGTAAGAAATGGAGGCATCGATGAGCTCGATAAAGTTGTGGGGTAAAATTTTGGAGGCAAGGCCTACGGCAATACCTTCCACACCCTGAGCCAATAGCAATGGGAACTTAACAGGTAGCGTCACCGGCTCTTGGTTTCTACCATCGTAGCTCTGCATCCACTCTGTGGTTTTTGGGTTAAAGACCACGTCGTTGGCAAACTTGCTCAGGCGAGCCTCGATATAACGAGGGGCTGCTGCGCTATCGCCCGTAAGGATATTTCCCCAGTTTCCCTGACTTTCAATGAGCAAATCTTTCTGGCCCAGCTGTACCAAGGCGTCGCCAATGGAGGCATCGCCATGGGGATGATACTGCATGGTGTAACCAATAATGTTCGCTACCTTGTTGAAACGGCCATCGTCGAGCCGTTTCATGGCGTGCAGGATGCGTCGCTGAACAGGCTTAAGTCCATCGTACACATGAGGCACGGCACGTTCAAGAATTACGTAGGAGGCGTAATCGAGAAACCAATCCTTGTACATTCCTGAGAGATACTTTTTCTTCACCCCCTCGCCCGTTAAGCGAGCCAACTTCTCCATGTCGGCCGACCCCTCGGCCGGCTGTCCCTCTACATCGTCCAACTCTTCACTTTTATCTAGATCTTCAGCCATTTCAATCGATAATTACAATTGAGCCTCCACGGCCTGTTTTTCTTTCTTTTCCTTTTCACCATTCAAACTAGGTTTGCCGTTGATTTTGTTCAGTTCCTCCAGCAAATCCTCCTCAATTCTGAGGTTTTCAATGATAAATTCCTGTCGCTCCGGAGTATTCTTTCCCATATAGAAAGTTAGAAGTTCCGAAATGATGTCGTCCTTGGTAATACGAACGGGGTCGAGCCTAATATCAGCTCCAATAAAGTTTCGGAACTCATCGGGTGAAATTTCACCAAGCCCTTTGAATCGAGTAATTTCCGGATTTGGACCCAACTCCTTAATGGCCTTTTCGCGCTCGTCGTCGTTATAGCAGTAAGCAGTTTTCTTCTTGTTTCGAACACGGAAAAGTGGCGTTTGCAGAATAAAGAGGTGCTCCTGCCGAATAAGGTCGGGGAAGAACTGCAGAAAAAAGGTTATGAGCAGCAGGCGAATGTGCATTCCATCAACGTCGGCATCGGTAGCAATCACCACCTTGTTGTAGCGAAGGTTATCCATATCCTCCTCTATGTTCAGCGCTGCTTGAAGCAGGTTGAACTCCTCGTTCTCATACACCACCTTCTTTGTCATGCCATAGGTATTCAGCGGTTTTCCCTTTAAGCTAAATACTGCCTGGGTATTCACATCGCGGCTCTTAGTGATGGATCCAGAAGCGGAATCTCCCTCCGTTATAAACAGGGTTGACTCCTCAGTAAGTGCATGCTTTTCGTTATAGTGAACGCGGCAATCGCGTAGCTTACGGTTGTGGAGACTGGACTTTTTAGCTCGCTCACGCGCCAACTTTTGGATACCAGAAATGGCCTTTCGCTCCTTTTCTGAGTCCATTATTTTACGGAGTAGACTTTCGGCACACTCCGAGTTGCGGTGCAGGAAGTTGTCAAGCGACTCCCTCAAAAAATCACCAATAAAGTTTCGAATGGAGCTACCCCCAGGGCTAAGATCCTTCGACCCCAACTTGGTTTTTGTCTGTGACTCAAAAATGGGCTCCTCTACCTTAATGCTTACTGCGGCAACAATGGAATTTCGAATATCGGAGGCATCAAAATCTTTGCGATAAAATTCGCGAATAGTCTTCACTATAGCCTCCCGAAATGAGGTTAAGTGTGTGCCACCTTGTGTGGTATGTTGTCCGTTTACAAACGAATAGTATTCCTCTCCATAATGAGTTCCATGGGTAATAGCCACTTCAATATCGGGACCTCTCAGCTGAATAATTGGGTAGAGTCCTTCCTCCGACATATTCTCATTAAGCAGGTCAACTAAGCCGTTGGCTGAGTAAAATTTTTGTCCATTGAAGAGGATGGTCAATCCGGTATTCAGGTAAACGTAGTTGCGCAGCATCGTTTCGAGATACTCCGGCTGAAAGGTGTAGGAACCAAAGATTGTCTCGTCGGGGGTAAACTGCACCAAGGTGCCGTTCTTCTGACCCGTCTCAGTCTGGGGTTGCTCCTCAACCGTTATGCCACCCGAAAAGGTAACAAGCTTTGTTTGTCCTTCACGGAACGCCTGAACAAGAAAAGATGAAGAGAGTGCATTAACCGCCTTAATACCCACACCATTCAATCCTATCGACTTCTTGAAAGCTTTGGAATCGTACTTCCCTCCAGTATTCATTTTAGAGGCCACGTCCACTACCTTACCCAGCGGAATTCCCCGTCCAAAGTCGCGTATCGAAATCGTTTTATCTTCCAGCTTAACCTCAATAACTTTCCCATAGCCCATCATGTACTCGTCGATGGAATTGTCGAACACCTCCTTGAAGAGGACATAAATGCCGTCATCTGGTGCCGTCCCATCGCCCAGTTTGCCGATGTACATACCCGGTCTACGGCGTATGTGCTCGTACCAAATGAGCGTTTGAATTGAATCTTCCGAATAATTCGCAGTCATATCTATTGAATTGCTGTCACAAATATAAGTATAAACAAGCGTAAAGAGGACTCATGGTTTATCAACAACTTATAAACCACTAATTAACAGTTAATGATCAAATGCTTGCTAGCTGTAGTATTCCGGAACCCACTGTTTGTGAATCTCCACCATCTGCTCCCTTACGATGGTTGAAAGTTCTACGGCGCTCTTCTGCTCGACAACCTCGGTGGGAATAGGCGGAAGCACCGTAATGGTGAACGTTTGTCTTCGTTTCGCAACAAACGCATCGCGAGGTAGTGCTTCGCTTGTTCCGTGCACTACCACCGGTAATATGGGCACCCTTGCCTCGCGAGCAACCAGAAAGGCACCCTCCTTAAATCGGTTCATTTTGCCATTTCTACTCCTTGTACCCTCGGGAAAGATCAAAATTGAATTTCCATCACCAAGAGAAGCCACACACTTTTCTACCATATGTCGTGCGCTGATGGCATTGCCACGCGAAATTCCTATATGCCTATTGATCCACAAATTCCAGCCAACTACAGGGACCTTGAATACTTCTGCCTTCGACACCCACTTAAAGGGTAGAGGAAGCCGATACATCAGCGGAATATCGAGCGAAGACTGGTGATTTACCACAACAACGTAACGTTGTCCCTTAACGATATTCTCGCGTCCATGCATACGAACCTTCCAGAAGGGGTTACCATAAATATAGAGCAACGCCCAACAGCTCGAAAATCGATGCAGCACATAAAGCCGTTTGTCGAAGGCGACCGTAAGCAGCCATACGGGCACCATTATACCGAAGAAAAGCACCGAGGATGTTATAGCCACCAACACCCACACCAGAGCCATATTAATTTTACCAAGCATGGAGACAAGAATAAGTTTGCAAGTTTACAATTTTTTGAAATGAATCCGTTACCACCAAGACAAATCCTACAGAACAAACTAAGTCACTTTTTTTGCAAACAGTTCTAATTTAGCTATTTTTGCCAATCTACCACCTGAAAATTATTTACCATGCGAGCATTAACCGTTTTATTTTTTGCATTCTGCAGTCTTGTTTTGAGCCCCTCTCTGGTAAATGCACAAGACAATGAGGTTCCGGACACTATCATAATGCTTACCGGGAAAAAACTTCTTGTAAATGTTTCTGGACTTACTTCTACTGATGTAAAGTATTTTGTGACTGGAGTTGCCAAGCAACAAACGGTAAAGAGAAAATCGGTGCAGATGATTCACTATCACACTGGTCGTCAAGAGGTGCTCAACAAACCACTGTTCACCATGATCAGTGCTAGCGATTACAGAAGTGTAATTATTACCGACAAGCCGGAAGAGGTCGATGGCCTATTCCCTCGTGGCAAGGTGGAATCGCGCTCGCCTAAGAGCGTGCGTAGCGCTAAGGACGCACAAAAGAATGCCGAAATTCGGCTCAAAAAGAAGGCGGCCAACCTTGGAGGTGTCATGATTCTGCTTACCAAAAAGGAGTTCAAGGGTGGATATGGTGAGGTGCCTATCTGCATTATGGAAGGAGTCGCCTACGGCACAGAGCCGGCGACGGAACAATCAAAAGAATCCGCTCCAAAATAAAAGCAAAAGCCACAGCAAATTGCCGTGGCTTTTTTGTTGTCACCAACAATGACTAAAAAAGACCGGGGACAAACTCTTCCACGGCAATACTTGAGAAATACTCACTAAAGGGAATAGCCTTAAGTCGATCCGTAACCTTGTCAACATCGTGAGGACAGCCGGTTAGCAGTGCCTCTACCTCCGTAATATCACGTTTATTGAAGAAGTCTCCGTAAATCTTTATCTCCTTAATGCTTCCCCGCTCTACGTTTAAGTGAAACTCCACATGTCCGCCACTGGTTTTAATACCCCGCTCAAGTTGATAATGAGGCGAGTAGCCAAAATTCCAATCCCACGTCGAGTATTTAGTATCGGTAAGCGAATTTATGGCAGTGAGATCCGCTTGGGAGTAGTCATAATCTACGGCGTCGCCATACATCTCCTGAATGTGGTTCATAATAAGGTCGCGAAACTGGAGCACATCCATCGACGTGGATAGGTGATCCGAAATATTGGTGACCCTTGACCGAACACTTTTCACCGCCTTGTCCTGATATTTGAGCGGGTTCACCTTTAGAGCATCGCTCAAGTCTGTCATCTTCGAGGAGAAAAGCAGCGTACCATGGTGGAGCACACGCCTTTTATACACATGCTCAGCATTGCCTGAAAACTTTTTTCCCTCAATGGTGAGATCGTTTCTCCCTTCGAACTTGGCATCTATCCCAAGAGTAAGTAACACATCGAGAATAGGCTTGGTAAATTTTTGAAAATCAACCAAATTGCCATCTTCGCCATTAACAATGAAGGTAAAGTTGAGATTTCCCAAATCGTGGAATACGGCACCGCCTCCCGATAGCCTACGAACAACCTTGATGCTATTATCTTTAATGAAGTCGAGGTTGATTTCGGCCAGCGTATTTTGGTGTTTTCCAACAATTACAGAAGGCTCATCTCTCCAAAGCATAAATATATCGTCGGAGAAATTTTTCAGAAGATACTCCTCTGCCGCAAGGTTAAAGTAAGGATTGGTATTGGGATGTTTAATACAAAGCATACCTATTTTGAATTAGCAGTTATAGAGCCACTAACAACGGTAGGATAGAAAAGCTCAACTATGTTGGACAAGTCTCGTAGCAGGGAAGTTTTCTCATGACAGTGTAAACCGAAAGTCCAATCAACGAGCCTACAATGGCACCACCAAGTATATCGCCAGGAAAGTGAAGCCCCATGTATATGCGGGTGTAGGACACTACCAAAGCCCAGCATAGGATTGCAATGGTGTACCAACGAGTTCGAAAAACCAACAGGCTGAACATGGCAAAGGAAAAGGTATTGGCGGCATGCGATGATACAAAGCCATACATTCCACCGCGCTGATCTCTCACTAAATGAATCAGCTGCTCCAAACCAAGGGTATGGGTTGGGCGCAAACGCTCAAAGACATTCTTAAAAAGGTGAACGGAAATTTGGTCGGACAGGGTTACGGTTAATATTGTCATCACCAGAATGATCCAACCCGTACGCCCAAACTTTTTAAAGAAAAAGTATACCACCACTGCATAGAGAGGAACGGAGGTAAACTTGTATGAAATCCAAAACATCACCCAGTCAAAGAAGGGAGAGTGGAGACCATTAAGAAACAGCAGCAGCTGTTTATCCAGATTTATAAGATAGTCAAGCATGGCTTACGAATTAAGTTCTTTCCAAAGAAGGTCTTTTAACTCCTTGATGCCGGTATTTGTAATTGAACTAATAAACATGTGGGGGATACCCGGCAGGTCTTTTGCAATTTCACTCTTGAGCTCCTCATCTAGCAAGTCGCTCTTCGATATGGCAAGCACACGTCGCTTATCGAGCAGCTCAGGGTTAAACATCTTTAACTCGTTGAGCAGCACCTCGTATTCCTGCTTTATGTCCTTGCTATCGCTTGGAATAAGGAAAAGCAGCATGGAATTTCGCTCAATGTGACGCAGGAAGCGAAGGCCTAACCCCTTCCCCTCGTGTGCTCCCTCAATAATTCCTGGAATATCAGCAATTACGAACGATTTAAAGTCGCGATACTCCACAATGCCCAGGTTCGGCTCTAATGTGGTAAATGCGTAGTCGGCAATCTTAGGCTTGGCGGAAGTAATAACCGAAAGCAGCGTCGATTTACCTGCGTTGGGAAAACCTACAAGTCCCACATCGGCCAATATTTTCAACTCGAGAATCACCCAGCCTTCACTGCCCTCTTCACCGGGCTGTGCAAAGCGAGGAGTTTGGTTTGTGGCTGATCTAAAATTCCAGTTTCCGAGACCGCCTCTACCACCTGGTCGTAAAACGACTTGTTCGCCATCGGAAGTTATTTCGCAAAGCACCTCACCTGTTTCTGCATCGCGGGCCACAGTACCCAGCGGCACTTCAATCATCCTATCCGCACCATCGGCACCTGTACTTCTACCACTGCTGCCCGATACTCCATCTTCTGCAAACACGTGCCTACGGTACTTAAGGTGAATCAGGGTCCACAGCTGCGCATTACCCTTCATTATAATATGGCCACCACGGCCACCATCACCTCCATCGGGCCCACCTTGCGCCACGAACTTCTCACGGTGTAGGTGGGTAGAACCCTGCCCCCCATTACCCGAACGACAGAATATCTTTACGTAATCAACAAAGTTAGACGATGACATTGTATGCGGTATATTTTGTGTGTTGCAACCCGTCCTCAAGGTAACATCCAAGAGAGCTAGGGTAGGAATATCGAAAAAAACCCGACCTACTTCTTTTTTGCAAACGACTCTACTCCAGAAACAATTCGATCGAAAATATCATCAATTGTTCCCATTCCATCAATGGCCAAATATTTATTTTGAGCCCTATAGTAATCAATTACAATGGCAGTTTGCCGATTGTAAACCTGAATTCTATTCTCAATAATCGACATGTTTCTATCGTCGCTACGGTCGTCCAACTTGCTCCTTGCCACTAGCCTATTCATGAGCTCCTTGTAGTCCACTTCCAACGACATCATCATTACAATGGCCGTCCCCTTTGCTTCAAGCATCTTGTCCAGCTCTCGTGCCTGAACGGTGGTTCGTGGAAAGCCATCGAAAACAATGCCGCTAAACTCATGGTGCACGTCAAGCAGATTTTCGATAAGCCCAATAACCATATCGTCGGGTACTAGCTCGCCCCTGTCGATATACTTTTTAGCCTCCTGACCAAGGGAGTTTCCCTCCTTAATGGCTTCGCGGAGCAACTCTCCGGTGGATACGTGCTTCAGATTGTATTTCGCAATCAACCGTTCCGACTGGGTTCCCTTGCCAGCCCCAGGAGGGCCAAACAAAACAATGTTAAGCATATAATCTTTAGGTATTGGGGTTGCCGAAAAATACTACCGGCTTACCAGGGTGTACACATCTTTTAAGTTTCTCCCCAGCTCATCGTAGTCGAGCCCATAGCCAACCACAAAGTCGTTGGGGATTTTCTTACCAATATAGTCAATCTTGATTGCCTTCTTATAGCTTTCAGGCTTAAAGAAGAAGGTTGCAACACAAATCCTTTCGGGCTCGTGCTTCTGAATAAGATCGTATAGTTTTTCGAGCGTAATGCCTGTATCCACAATATCTTCCACCACAACCACACACTTCCCCTTAAGCGAGGTTGTAAGGCCAACAAGCTCCTTTACCATACCGGTAGTAACAGTACCTTGATAAGAGGAAAGTTTCACGAACGAAACCTCGCAGGTAAAATCGATACACTTTACCAAATCGGCAGTAAACATGAACGACCCATTGAGCACACTCAGGAAAACAACATTATCCTTGCCCCCAAGGTCAGCAATAATATTGTCCGCAACGTGCCTTACCATTTGCTGGATCTCCTCGTGGGGGATTGCCAACTCAAATTCCTTATCGTGAAGTTTCACACGTTTCATGATGCGTGCATTTTTGTCAATTACCTACCAAATAAAAAATAAATTCTTGTCCGGAACTTAAAGATTATCATGACAAAATGCTGCAATTCAAACTATTACAGCCATATTCTACACGAAGAACTCAGTCCCGGAGCAAAAAATTACTACCTTGCGAAAGTATGAATATTTGCAGAAACAAACCTCATCAATTGTGAAATTCCTGACGAATTGCACGAGTGAATATACAAATTGGGGATGGATTTTCGCCAAGGAGTCCACCCTATCGGGCAAGCCAGCTATACAAAACAACCAACATACCCATTCCACGTCCACTGAAATCTGGTCGCCTTTAGCACATCACACTTCACCCAATAATATTTTAGGAAGGTCGTTAAAAAAATGGTGGACGGCCCCACGCTTGATGCAATCATCAATAACCGAAATGTTACAACTTGTTAAACTAAACATACCCACATGAATCCACAAGTAAGTATTATTATGGGCAGCACCTCCGATATGCCCTTAATGGAAGAGGCAGCTAAGCTGCTGAACGAGCTGCAAATCCCGTTCGAAATCAATGCCCTTTCGGCCCACCGTGTCCCGGAGTTGGTGATGGAATTTGGTAAAAATGCCCACAAGCGCGGGGTTAAGGTGGTTATTGCCGGTGCCGGGGGTGCCGCCCATCTACCAGGAGTTATTGCTGCTTTCACACCGCTCCCGGTGATTGGCGTGCCAATCAAATCGTCGAACTCCATCGACGGTTGGGACTCCATCCTCTCCATTCTGCAGATGCCCGCCGGAATCCCTGTAGCAACGGTAGCTTTGGACGGTGCACGGAATGCAGGAATACTTGCTGCTCAAATAATTGCAACTGGAAATCCTGAACTATTAGAAAAAATCCTTACTTTTAAGCAAGAGTTGGCAAAGAAAATTAAGAAGGCCAACGAAGAGTTGGCCACCATTAAGTTTGAATATAAAACAAACTGATGAACCACACGAAGACAAAAGAGCTGCTGCGCTCCCCATTAAGGGCAGGAAGCTTTTTTGTCTTTATCTTTCTCTTATCCATTCTAACCATTGGTGCATCAGCACAGGATGAATCCACCCCTACAGATGCTGCGGCGCAAGGCAAGGGTGGAGTAGCCACCACAACCGTCTCCCCCTGGAGCATCTTCTCCAACCAAGGAGCGCTTGGCTTTTACGACCACAAGGCGGTTTCGCTCCATCAGGAAAATCGGTTTTTGGTAAAGGAACTTAACGTGAGCGCCATTGCAGCTACCCTGCCCGTTAAGCCTGGAACCATTGCGCTATGTGTCTCCCGATTGGGATACAGCTTATACAACGAAAGCCAACTCATGCTCGCCATTGGTAAGCGGCTATGGCCATCGTTCTCGGTTGGCATTGGCCTGAATGCCCATTACCTTAAGCTGGCAGAAGGCTATGGCCACAGCAGCGCATATACCGTGGAGGCAGGCGTTCTCTACTCACCAATAAAAAACCTTTCGGTAGGGCTTCATCTCTTTAACCCCACAGCCGAAACAATGGGAGAGAATCCGTGCAAAAAGTTGGCGAGCGGCATCTCGGCAGGAATAGGCTACACGGCTGCACCGGGTGCCATTCTCGCAATTGAGGTTACCGAGCAGGAAAATATTGAAACGCAATTCCATGCAGGTATTGAAGCAACGGTTATTGACCAGCTGGTGCTGCGAGCCGGATACGCCTCCAACCCCGATTTGCTCTCCTTTGGGCTGGGATATACCTACAAACCGCTAAAGGTCGATTTAGCTCTCACAACCAACAATCCGTTGGGCCTATCCAGCTTTCTCACGGTAGCGTACCTCTTTAACTAGGCTGCCATGAAACAACTTTTCATCGTGCTTGCCATAGCCATTACCTCACCATTTCCAGCTAGGAGCCAAGTGGGTAGTGATTCCACAAGATATTCTCACATCCTCATAGAAACCTTGCTGGAGGAGCTGGCCGAAAAGGAAGATATGAGCGAAGAGGCCTTGGAGGATGTCTCCAACAATCTTCTAAACCTAATTGACAACCCAATAAACATTAACGATACTACCCCGGGAAACCTAGCCCAGCTGCCACTCTCCGATTTACAGATAGGTAGTATCGTGGATTATATCAGAAACCACGGGCAGCTGGCCAGCCAATACGAGCTACCGTTGATTCCAGGCATAGACCAAGCCCTTGCTGAAAATTTGATACCCTTTATCACCGTGGGTCCGGTTGTAAAAGCCTCTTCAAGTAAAAAAACTCGGAATAGATTGCTAATGCGCTACAGGAGGGTGCTGGAGCAGCAATATGGCTACCTCCCCCAATCGAAAGGTGGGCCTGTAAACGGCTACCTTGGCTCGCCAGATGGGCTCCTCGTGAAGGGACGAATGCAGCTTCCCCATCGAATAACACTTGGCTTTACCGCGGAGAAAGATCCAGGTGAGGATTTTCTTAGGGGGAGTAACCCCAACGGCTTCGACTTCTATTCGGGATACATCGCAGCAACCGAACTGGGAGTGTTGAAGCAGCTGGTAGTGGGTGACTTTTCCGCTAACTTTGGACAGGGACTCACCCTTTGGACAGGCTACCCCCTTGGAAAGGCAAGTTTGCTCATCGATCCAGGGAAACAAGGACGAACCATTTCACCCTACTCCTCCACCGACGAGAATCGTTTTTTCAGGGGTGTGGCAACCACGGCCGCTTGGGGTGAAGTAACAATAACGGGCTTTGCTTCCCACAAAAACATGGATGGGAACCTCGAGACCGACACCACTGGATTCAGCAGCTACCTCGCCACCGGCAGCCATGCCACCACCAGCGAAATGGCCAACAAGCACACCATTTCTGAGAACGCCATGGGTTTAAACTTTTCACTGAGCCACAGCTGGCTTAAAGTTGGGGTTTCGGGGTTTGGTGCAAAAACTAACAAGCCGTTCATTCCCTCCACTGCCCCACAGGATATGCTCGAACCTGACCCAACAGAAATTCTTCGCATTGGCACACACTTTTTGGCCATAACCCACAAGGCTGAGTTCTTTGGCGAAGTGGCCACCGATCAATACCGCTCCACTGCTATGGTGGCCGGAGGCATTTGGCAAGCCGCCCCTGCACTTACCGCCTATATTGTTGGACGAAATTATGGCAAACGCTACCTCTCACGCATGACCGCAGGGTTTGGCGAGGGTAGCCAAACTAGTGCCGAACAAGGAATTTGCATCGGTCTGGAGACCAGCCCCTATCCCAAATGGCGACTGCGAAGCTACGCCGACTTCTTCTCCTTCACCTGGCTAAGGTATAGAGTGTCGGCCCCGTCATCAGGTAATGAAGTTTTTACTGAGGCTACATTCCGCTCCGACTCAGGGTTTGCGCTTCAGCTGCTTTTTATCCGTGAGACAAAGCCATACAACATCGACGTAAACCAAAACACCCAGCTTGAGCAGAACACCAAAACAAGGGCTCGGGTGCAAATCACCTTTTCTCCCTCAAAAACGGTGACGCTTCGCACAAGGCTGGAGCATGTTTGGTATGACAAGGAACTATCGACCAACGAAAAGGGAGTGGTGCTGCTTCAGGATTTAACTTGGTACACAGGCAATAGAAAACTATCGCTGAGCGCAAGGGCAGCCTACTTCAACACCGATGGATGGGACTCACGGCTATACGCCTACGAGAACGACGTACTCTACTCCTTTTCTGTTCCAGCCTACTACCTCTCCGGAGCGCGATTCTACCTGCTTGTCACCGGCAAGCTCACCCAAAATCTTACGCTTTGGTTACGCTGGTCGCAAATCCGTTTTGCCCAAAAAAACGAGGTCGGTTCGGGTCTTACTGCGATAAACGGAAATGCAAAAAACGAGGTCAAAGCCCAATTCCTACTGAGGTTTTAGCCCATTTTACCAATTTGACCAACTGCCAATTAGCTAACAGTAAACGTTTGTATACGGCATCTTCTTGCACTACTTTTATAAGTAGAGATGCTAGTTATGCTAAACGTTGCCTACGATTTCGACCCCGTTACGTCGCTCTTTGTCCATAAAATGACAGAAGCGGAGCCGTTCAATGAGGTAAACTATATCCTAACCGTTTCGGAATTTCTCGAGATTCTAGAATACAAAAAGCCCACCCTAATTCTAATCCACACCTCTCAAAAAGAGATGCTTCCGATGAACAAGCTATCGGGATGGTTGGAGCAACAGGTGTTACCACAAATAGCACGGCTTGGCATTAGGAAAATGGCCATTGTTTCCGACGCTTACCCAAAAGGAATAGTAAAAAGGAGAACCTACCACCACTTCCCTTGGCTCACCATTGGCACATTCAAATCGGAGTCCACTGCCAAGCAGTGGCTGCTAAAGGGAACGACATAGCAGTTTCTAATTCCTAGTTTCTGGTTGGGCTTCGCCCAGCTGTCCGGCCACTTGACGGTTTCGCTCGAGCGATTCGTTGTTTGTGCGGGCCCGCGAAGACCAACAATCTCCAAGGAGGTGTAATTGCTTGCTGACATAGATTTTCCAGTCTTCTAAAATCAACCTAATAAAACAGCCTCCTATACTCTTCCTGTCTAAATCGCCTGGTTATGCGAAATAATGCAACGAGGACCATGGCTAAAAAAACAGCATACGATGCATACTTTACCCTTAGCATGAAGTTCATGTATTTGGTCATGCTATCAAATTCGGGTGTGGAGGCAACCGGTTCTATTTGATTAAGCATTTGGGTAGAACTGACAATAAAAAAGAGAATCAAGGCTAATCCAACTAGAATTAAAAGCCAACATACCACTAGGAATACTTTTCGTGCCCAATTCTTATACCTTAGCAGGCCTATGGAGCTAATTAAAATACCGGTTGAAACTAAAATGGTTATTGCAAGGCTGGCGTATAACATTACCTGAACATTGGCCATGCTATGTGCCACCTCAAGATTATCTTCAGGGTTAAAATTCTTAAGTACAGGATTATTTGCAAACAATACCATTTCTATGACTCCCCAAACAGAAAAGTAGATTAACATCCCTGAAATAATGGCTCCAAGACTCCCAATGGTAGCTATGAATGCCTTTCTTTTAATAAACAAGTCATCGATGATATCCAATCCATTATTTGTCATACAAATTGGTTTTAAAAACTTCAAATAACATGCATCAGTTAATTGAACCGAGCAACAGTTTGTGCAGCCATTCATCTGCTGGCGTGTATCTCCTCATCCATGCCCACCAGGAAGTTGCTATTGTAAATATAGTAAATGTGCAATACCCCGCCTAACTTTTTTGTCGACACCAGTGTGGTTTAATAATTTATTGCCTTTGTAGTATTTAATTGGTGAAGGCTTCTACTGGCTCGCAATTTTCTCAATGCAATCTCCTTTTATATTGCTTGAGATGAACGGCATTTTATGGGGGTTATCTCCGCCTCTCCACACCACAGTTTTTCCTACTCTAACTAAAAAATGGTCAATGGGCATCGCCGAGATTTTACTCCCAACGCTTTCTATATTTACAACATAACTTTTACCAATGTTGATTTGCTCATATTCTGATTTACTACAAACGGTATCCTTGCTGGAGATAATTGTCAATGTATCATTGTTGCTCAAATCAACTCCACTAATAACAAAGCCATCCTCGTAATCAGTAATAGAGTATATTTTGATGAGTTTGCTAGTTGGCTGAGAAGAACAGTGCATATGGACTATGCACAAAAGAATGATTAACCCCAATATTTTCTTCATATCGTCAGTGTTGATTTTAATTTTGCTAATCAAGTCTTCCCATCACAATATTGCAGTGTTTAAATACTTCAAACTAAACTCACCAAATTTCATGAATGGCTGAACTGCGCTGCTGCTTTAATTTCAAACCGAGCCTGTTATGAAGATAAAAAAAGCCCTGAAGTTCAGGGCTTTTAATTTTTATTGATCACTTAGCTTTCTATCTGTTAATATTGGGTAGCTCCAGACCATAACCCTTCTTTCTATCTTCTGCCTTAAGCAGGAAGGCAAACAGCAGGGAGAGTATGCTCAGCGAGGTAAAAATTACCAAATCGAAGAAGTAATCGTACCGAAGGTTCAACTTTGTCTTCTCTATGATAGGATAGATTGCTTCTGAGGTTTTAATCTCAATATCCTTGTAAAACAGGGTCTTGTTTTCCTCCTTATTAATACCCGATAGCGCACTTGCGGTGCTTGCTGCAATGCTACTTTTTAGGCTTCCCATGTCAACCGATGAGGTTGGAACTGCCTCGTATATGGTATTCTGTACCAGCGAGTCGATGGTTCGGCTGCTGGCCTTTTCGGCGAGCTGCGTAATTTCCTTACCGGTAAGACCGTAAGCCTTATCGGATAGCACCTGCTGGTAGCCATTCGCAACGGCATCCTTTATAACCAGCTTGTTGGGGGTTACCTCCGGATTGGTTGCATTGAGCACTACGCCCAGCAGCAACGGAATGGCCCACAGGCCAATATTCTGAATCCAGAAAATTACTGCATAGGCTGTACCCAGCTGCCTTTCGGGAATAATCTTGGGAACGGAGGGCCACATGGCGGCCGGAACCAACGAAAAACCTATTCCAAGGATGATTACCATGGCCGCTGCCAGCCACCAGGCGTTTAGGAAAGGAATTGCCAGTATGCCATGCACAAAAATTAAGATGATGGATCCCATAATCATGATGGTGGCACCCTTCCCTTTGGTGTCGTAAAATGTCCCAAACAGAGGCGTGAGGAAGATGGTGCCAAACGGAAGCAGGGCGGGGATGGCACCTGCCAGGTTGGGGTTGACGTGGTACTTGTTGATCATCAAGTCGGTTGCGTAGAACAAAAACGGGAACACGGCCGAGTAGAACAGCACGCAGAGGATGGCGATATACCAGAAGCCCTTGTTCTTTATGATGAAGAGAATGTCCTTCATCTCAAAGGCCTCCTCAACCTCGTTGCCATTGCTGCTTTGGGCGATGGAGGCATCCAGCCTCTTATCCATAACCATGTAGATGATGAAGGCGGCCAGCGCAATAAGCATGAGGACAAAAGCCAACAGAACAGGAGATGTGAAGGAGTAGGTTGTTGCCAGCGGCAAGGCAATGCCAAGCGCAACTGCAGTTCCCAAACGGGCAATGGACATCTGTAGGCCCATAGCCAACGCCATCTCCTTGCCCTTAAACCACTTTACAACGGCCTTCGATACGGTAATTCCTCCTGCCTCTGACCCTACGCCAAAGATTCCAAATCCGATAGCGGAGATTACCACCTGCGTTTTTACTCCAAAAATCATGGCGCCATCGGGAAACACGTGTATCAGCGCCCAGTAGTTAAGCCCTGTTCCCACTACCATTAACACAGTGGACATGATGCCGGTAAAGCGGATCCCCATTTTATCGAGGATAATGCCGCTAAAGATTAGCATGAACAGGAATACGTTAAACCAGGTGTAGGAGGAGGTATATATCCCAAAATCGGAGCTGTTCCAACCCAAAATGCTCTCCAGCATCGGCTTAACCGGCGAAAGGGCATAGTTAAAGTAGTATGAACCAAACATTGATAGCGATACTATTATCAGCGCGGTCCATCTCGCCTTTTTCGAGTCGCGTAAAGTAGTTATCAGTTTTTCCATATAGGTTTTAGTGGTTAAAAAAAATTTGGCATAAATGTAGAAAACAATTTGAAAGAAAAACTTTTTAGTGGACTAAAGTTTCACACATGTTAATACGTTGAATTACAGCATCTAATATAACCACATAGTCGCCGAATATTAATTATTTCCAGCGCTTAATAGCTAAGTTACAAGCAAACTTAATTTGTGGCATGTAGCGCCGCTAATGAAGGGCTAAAAAACTTTCTATGGGCAATACCGCATATTTTCGCCTACGGGTCGGGGAGCAGCTCACCGACTCACTTTTTTGGCCCGAGCGGCTCCCTTTCCTGTTCGTGCGCTACCTTTTGTGGGGAATTATCCTAAAAAGGGGAGAGGATCGGCTCCCTTTTGGTTTTCTTGGGCTATCCTTTTTCCTCGCAGGGCTGGCTATTTTACTCCTAAGCCTACCATTTCGCGAGGAGATGCTCCTTCGTAGCGAAAGCGCTTTCGTGCAGAGGTAGGCTTGCCTCGCAATTTGGGAGGCCACTTTGGGTCGCGTGTTAGGTTATCCTCCCTTTTTGTGAGGTCTCCTTCCCTTTTAATGAGGCTATCCTCCCTTGCTGCTAGGGCTACGAGGCAAAAAGGGAGGTCTACCGCCCTTCAAGAGGGACGAACCGAGGTAAAAGGGAGCCCATTCAGGGAATAAGAGGGAACGACCTCGGTAAAAGAGAGCCTCTTCTGGATAAAAGGGAGAACGCTGCGCTGCGGGGTGAGGATTTGATTTGGTCTACAATAGTCAGGGGGTGACTTGTT
>DATKVT010000029.1 GCA_035529935.1 Williamwhitmania sp.
GGCTGGAAATCCATGTATTCCAAATCCTATAGCCATAACCTCACCTGCCTACAGCGATGTAGATCAGAATAAGGTAACCACGCTTAGTGTAGACAATACGGCCACAGGAGGTGCCATTTCAACTTTTATCAACCTACTAAAGCCAGGAACCATAGAATACATGTTCGATGCAATGACAAACCCCAGCGGTGAGGTTTCAGAGAACTTTCTGCGTGATTCGAGCCGCTTCAATATCGACGTTGAATTTGGTCTCCCACTTTACGGGAGTGTTGCCAACTTTGCCGTTCAGGATACCTTCGACTTTAAGGTAGACAATATTGATCAGGTTCAGCAGCTGCTCCTCCGCTCCGATATTATTAATGAGTTTCCCATGGACGCTAATATACAGATCTACTTCACCGATGGCAGCTTCAATGTTCTCGATTCGCTAGTTACCGATAATACCGTAATAGTTCCGGCTGGTGATGTAAATTTTACTACTGGAGTAGCAACAAAAGCGACTGAAAAGATAAGCAACTTTACATACGATAGGGCACGAATCGACAAGATTGTGGGATCTGAGAAATTATTGGTTAAGGCGGTGATGAGTACCTCTGGATCGGTAGGTCAGAATGTGAAAATTTACAGCAACTATCGACTTCAAGTAAAGTTGGCCGCTCAGGCACAGCTCAATGTTAAGCCTTAACCCAAAATCAGATTAACCATGAAAAAGATTCTTCAATTTACGATTTTGGGAGTTGCGCTCTTAGTGATTTCCATCAGTGCAAAAGCACAGCAAGATTTTACCCTATACCACATGCGATTGGTTCCCAGCCGGATGTACCAAAATCCGGCACTGGTTCCAGAGGCCCGCTCGTTTGTGGGATATCCCATGGTTTCGTCCATTTACTTCAATGCATCCAACGCATTTAGCTACAACAATATCATTACCCACGATGGCGACTCATTGAAGCTGGATATCGATAAGCTGCTTGGGAAATTAGGTTCGAGCAACTACCTCTTTACTAACCTCGATATCGACATTCTTTCATTTGGATTTAGGGCAGCCGATAGCTACTACATCTCCTTTGCCTTTAGGGAACGAACCATTTCTCGGTTTATGTATTCCAAAGACCTCTTCAACTTCATTTGGAAGGGGAATGGAGCGGTTGGGCTAGGCCAAACCCTTAATTTCGATACACGCTATGATGCCATGGTTTTTGATGAGTTTTCTCTTGGCTTGGCTCAGGATGTGGATGAGAAGCTTACGGTTGGTATGCGCATCAAGCTGCTTGACGGGCGGTTCAATGTAAATACCGAGAGAGGAAGCGCCAGCCTCTACACCGATCCCAACAGCTTCGATTTGCAGATGAAGTCGAATGTGCTGATTCGCACCTCCGGTATTGATAGCCTCAGCAACCAAAGTGTTAGCAGCTTAGTTTTTCCCGGCAACTTGGGTTTTGGTATCGATCTTGGTGCTACCTATAAGCTGAACCCCCAATTTACCTTTTCGGCATCGTTAATCGACCTTGGCTACATCAACTGGAAGAAGCAGCTATTGACGCTGGTTAGCCAAAAGCCTGGCGAAACTGTTAACTTTAATGGTATCGATATCAACGATTTTATAAGCCATGGCACAACTTTGGGCGATGGCTTTTCGTCGGTATTGGATACCCTAAAGGATAAGTTTAACGTCGATTCTGTTTATGGTCAGGCATATAAAACTTACCTGCCGGTGAAGTTCTACCTTGGTGCTGACTATAACATCAACGACAAAAATACTGTAGGTTTGCTGTTCTACAGCCAGTTTTACAATAAGAAGATGCTTCCATCGGTGTCGCTCTCCTACTACTCACAGTTGGGACGCATGGTAGGACTTTCGGCATCGTATAGTATTATGAACAAGAGTTATAACAACCTTGGCCTTGGCATTTCGCTTAATGTTGGGGCAATGCAAATTTATGCTGCCACCGACAACATTCTTGCCTTTCCAAATTACAAGTCGGCAACCAATGCTCACATCCATGCCGGAATGGTGTTCACCTTTGGGCGTAAACCGAAGGATACCGATAAGGATGGGGTGGCCGATAAGGATGATGATTGCCCGCTGGTTGCTGGATTGCCACAGTTTAAAGGCTGTCCCGATAGCGATGGTGACGGCATTCCCGATAAGGACGACGTTTGCCCCATGGTGCCTGGTACGGCTGCCAATAAAGGTTGTCCCGACCGCGATGGTGATGGCGTTTACGATCAAATTGACGAGTGTCCCGACCAACCCGGTTTGGCTCAGTTTAAGGGCTGTCCCGATACCGATAGGGATAGCATTCCCGATAAGGATGACCTTTGCCCCAACGATTCCGGAAGCATAGCGCTAAAGGGTTGCCCCGATCGTGATGGCGATGGCATTGCCGACATCAACGATAAATGTCCCGACAAGCCCGGTTTGGCAATATTTGAAGGTTGCCCAGACACCGATAGAGATTCCGTTCCCGACAACTTAGACCGCTGCCTCAACGATTCTGGAAGTGTAGCGCTTAATGGTTGCCCCGATAGGGATCACGACGGTGTGCCGGATATCGATGATGCATGTCCAGATTCTGTTGGCAGTGCACTTCACAAGGGCTGCCCCGACTCCGACGGTGATGGGATTTACGACAACGAGGACCTATGTCCCAAGCAGCCAGGAACCATCGAAAATAGGGGTTGTCCCTACGCCGACTCCGATGGTGATGGTATAAAGGATTCGGAGGATGCCTGCCCCAACGTGGCTGGACCTATAGAAAATAGGGGATGTCCCTACAACGACTCCGATGGCGATGGCATTATCGACAAGGAGGATAAGTGTCCGCTTACCCCCGGAACTGTTGAAAACCATGGATGTCCTGAGATAAAGAAGGAAGAGCAGGCCGTGTTGAATACTGCCTTCTCCGACCTTCAGTTCCAATCGGGAAAGGATGTTATTTTAGCTGAATCATATTCATCGCTAAACCAGCTAGCCAGCCTGCTCAAGCAAAAGCCGGAGTGGATGTTGAAACTATCTGGTTATACCGATAATCAGGGTAACCGGACGATGAATATCTTCCTTTCGCGCAAGAGAACATTGGCCGTAAAGAAGTATTTGACGGCTCAGGGTGTGGAAGGGTCACGTATTGTAACCGCATGGTTTGGTCCCGATCACCCCATTGCTTCCAACGCAACTGCAGCGGGTCGCATGAAAAACCGAAGAGTAGAGATGGAGGTTTTGTTTAAATAGAAATCTGTAATTCTACATAGCCCCGGTGGTGCAACGGTTGTTTTCGAATTAGACACTAAAGTCCTTGTTCGCAGCTTACAAAAAACAACCAATGCCTGCCGGGGTTTTTTTGTTAGGGGATTAGGTTGATAGGGGATTAGGAGATTAGGGTTTATCCTCCTAGCATGTAATAGTTCAATGATAAATTCTCAAATTCTCAAATTCTCAAATTTTCAAATTGGCTAATTGCCACATTTATCAAGTGACGTTATTCCTCTATTTTTTCAATTTCCCGTGGATTCTGCCGACAATCAAATACCGACACTATCCTAACAATATTGTCGTCAACACGATAAATGATTTTGTAATTGCCTTCAACGACAAAACGATAATCGAAAGGTCTTCCGGTCAGCAAGAGTTCTTTTGTGCCAATTAATGGATTGGACTCTAATAGAATTGATTTTACGACTAATGCTTTTACTATTTTCTTAGCCACAGTGACACTGGCCCTAAAACAATAGTAATCATATATTTCTTGGAGTTGTAGAAGGGAGGAGTCTGACCACAAAACCTTTACTTCCATGAATCAATCTGATTAAGCAGATTATGTGCCTCTATAACCTTTCCATTTTTAAAATCGTCTTCAGAATTATCAACGATTTCATTAAATTCTTTCAAGGTCATAGGAGCCAACTCCTTGTCAAGTCTCTTTTTTCTTTCAATTCGAAGTAACTTTTCAAGTTTAGTGATCAACTCCTCGTCAGCAACTCGAAGGACTTCTTGGATAAGGTGTAGTTTTCTTGCTTGAATGTCCATTTTTCCCTCTTTTTCTTTTTTCAAAGGTAAGGAATATTTCAGGCGAAGTAAAGAAGGCTGCTGGGATATAAAACCATATCATACGAAGAGTAACTCCATTATGCATTGATAATGTTGTCCTTCAATATTAATGATGAATTCTCAAATTTTTACATCTTCAAATTCCCAAATTGTCTAATTGATTAATTGGCGCATTGTCCCATTGCCTACACTATTAGCAGCCCCGCCTTTCCCACTGCTGTTCCCTGTTTACCAAAGAGAAAGAGTTCCAGCGGTTCGCCAGTCTCGTTTTGGTACGACTCCTTAAGGGTGGCGTAGCTAATGCCGGGGGTGGTGGTGAGTGCCGCAATGGTGTTTACCAGCCATTGAGCCTGAACTGGGTTGCACCGGATGGAAAGACTACTTTTCGTTCCGGCTACATCCACCTCTCCCTTTGGATTAATTTGGGCACCTCCACCAAGCCAAACCATGCGGGAGTGCTCCTGCGGTAGGTCGATATTCTGTGTTTGGTTGTGATGCTTAATCCTACTTTTCAGATGCGTTGGTTGAGGTATTTTTCCGCTGAACCATTTGTTCAATGGTAGGTCGAAGCCCAGCCCCTGCATGTAGTTGTAGGTGGCAACGCGTAGACCTTCGCCTACCATATCGAGGTTGTGGTCAAATGGGGCCGTAAACGGCACCTCGTTGTTGGCAAAGGGCGATGGGGTGGAGGAGATACGTTTGGCGCCAAAATTTCCCGGATTTTTACCCACGGGGCTATGCTCGGTCATGGCAAAGCGGTGCCAAAATCCCGACTGTAGGTTTCCCTCCTCGAAGAGCTGCCGCACCACCTCCAGCGAATCGATGGTCTCCTGTAGCGTTTCGGTGGGGAAGCCATACATCAGGTAGGCGTGGGTCATGATGCCGGCCTCGCTAAAGCTACGGGTAACTTTGGTGGCTTGGTCCACGGAAACGCCCTTGTTGATGAGCTGCAAAATACGGTCGGAGGCCACCTCAATGCCTCCCGATACGGCAATGCACCCCGCTGCGGCCATTAGCCTGCAGAGGTCCGGTGTAAAGGCCTTTTCAAACCGAATATTTGTCCACCATGTTGCTGGAAGTTTCCTACGGATTAGCTCCAGCGATAGCTCCTTGAGCAGGCGGGGTGGGGCGGCCTCGTCCACAAAGTGAAAGCCCCAGCTGCCGGTTTGTGTTGCCACCTGCTCCATGTGGTTGGCAATATCCGCCGCTTTGCGCGGCTCAAAACGCTGAATATAGGGTAGCGTGGTGTCGCAAAAGGTGCATCCGGCCCAGTAGCAGCCATGCGCTAGCATCAGCTTGTTCCAGCGACCATTGCTCCAGAGCTGGTGCATGGGGTTGGGCATATCGAGCAGGCCGAGGTAGAGGTGGTGAGGTAGGTCGGTAAAATCGGGGCAGGGAAGCTGGGCAAACTTTACCGCATCATCTTTACTCTCCGGTGAAAATTGCAGCTCGTTATTCTCCAAATACCAGGTGGAGAAAGGTTGTACGGTTTCCCTATTGCCAATATGCCTTTGTGCAATGGCTCTAATGGCGCTTAGCCCATCGTCGAGCACCACATAATCGGCATAGGCAAATATGCGGGTATCGGTGAGGCTGCGCAGCTCGGTGGTGGGAAAGCCGCCACCCAGCACGGTTATGGTGTGGGGAAACTCCTTTTTGATGAGCCTGCAGCCACGGAGTGCAGCCAGCAGGTTCCCGGGGAATGGAACGGTAAATCCAACCATCTTCGGCTGCTGCTCAACCATTCGTGCGCGCAGCAGCTGCTCCATGGCCTCCATCACCGGGTCGGCAGTGCCCTCCATCTCCTCCTGCAAATTATCGAAGGTGGGTGCGTATACCGCCAGCTTCTCTGCGTAGCGGATGGGCTCAAAGTGTGGACTTGCCGTTTCGCGGATGAAGGTGCAAACATCTTCCAGAAAGAGGGTGGCAATGTGGCTAGCCCTCTCCTGCACACCAAGGGTGCCAAAGGCCCACTCCATGTCGGCAATGGCCTTAAACCGTTCGGCTTCGGGTAGAAGCTGTCGGGAGGCAATGCGGTGCGCCAGCTCCGGGCGCTGGCCCTGCAGGAATTGCAGCACCGAGGGAAGCAGCTGCAGGTAGCGTTCGAGGTTTTGATAAATATGGTTGAGGTTGCTGCTCTTTTGGAGTAGGCTGCCGTTGGTCGTGTCGAAAATTCTCCTCATGGACGATTCCGAAAGCAGCGCATTGAAGGTCTCAATGCTCAGGTCGGCCTGCCCAACGCTGAACCCCTCTGCAGCCAAAAAAGCCTTCAGGTAGGCCGTGGCAGGGTAGGGGGTGTTCAGCTGCAGCAGCGGCGGGGTAACCAGCAATATGTCGCACGAGGTATTCATGGGAGCAAAGATAAGAGAGATATACGGAAGTTAAGCGGACGTTAAACGGGAGTTATGCGGAAGTTATAGGAATGGGAGGAAGTTAGAAGAAGTCGCAGCGAAGCGAAGATCCCGCAACGGGGGAATAGAGGAAGAATTAAAAGAATTAAAAGAATTAAAAGAATTTCTTATACCTATACCCAACCCCAGCGGGGTTGAATCTTCATAGTCCATGGCTTCAGCCATGGGTTAGGGAGGTTGCCAAGCGCTAGCGGTGCACGTGCATAAGGTTGTTCAATGCAACCTAATAACCATGCACCGCAACCACGAAAGGGAGATTGGAAGAAGAAAAGGAGCTAAGGAAATCAGGGAATTTAAAGAATTCAACCGTATGCAGGAACGAAAAATCATTTGTCCAATAACCCAACCCCGGAGGGGTTGTATGATTGTAGCCCATGGCTTTAGCCATGGGTTAGAGAGGTACCCAAGCGCGTGCGGTGCATGGTAATGCGGCGTAAAATAACCCTACCACCCCTGCACCGAAACCGCCCAACGGTTTAAAAATGGTTTGCCCTTTTCAAATCTTGCTGGCCCTTCTGCTGCTTCACACACCACCCTCCTAATAAATTGAATTGCCCAACCCCCACAGGCCTCCCCCTTACCATTGGAGTAGGGGGTAAATAAATAGTTCATTGGAGAGCTATGCTATTCCTATTTTTTGTAAGTTTGATATACTAACGAATAGCAGAAATAGGATAAACCAGCCTAGGAACTCCCTTTTACCGAGCATAATACCGCGATAATTTCAAAAAAAAAGAGGGTTTGTCTAAGGCGGAAATAACAACCATAGCTGTGTTTATACGCTCGTTGTGTGCTATGTTAAAAAAAGCTTCCGAGCAGATAGACAATGATAGATAAATTGATAAATACTTTAAAAGTCGATAAGGAAAACTGGACAAAGTTTCAGGATTGCTTTGTTGAAAAAGAAATTGCATCAAAATCTGTATTATTACACGAAGGCGAAGTTTCAAACAACATTTATTTAATTAAAAAGGGCTGTTTGAGAGAGTGGTTTAATAAAGAGGGGAAAGATATAACGTTTCAATTCTTTCTTGAAGGTCAACCCGTTGCTTCGATTGATAGTTTTATGAATCAAAAACCAAGTCTTTTCACAATCGAAAGTATTGAGTCAACTACCATTTTGTCGATTGGGAAAGCTGATTTCGAAAAACTACTGATTGCTTATCCCGAATTTAAAAATGGATTTCAGGATTTTATTTTTCAACGTTTTAGAATTTACGGACAATTATTTCTTTCAAGGATAAAGGACACACCACAAGAACGATACATGGATTTAATTCAAAACCATCCCGAAATACTCAAACGTGTTCCACAACATTATATAGCTTCTTTTTTGGGGATAACGCCGATTTCGCTAAGTCGAATTCGAAATCGAAAGTAAGGTTCATTTCTTAACAATTGTTATCGTTTCAAGGAATATTTTTGAAGAATTTTGTTCAAAATTATTTAATATGAGACAAATATTCTTCAAACGAGAGCATACAAACACAGCGTTTGTTTTGCTTGATACCAAAAAATGTGAAGCATGCTGGGAATGCATAAGTGTTTGTTCTAAAAATGTTATTGGTCGGATTAAACTGCCATGGCACAAACACGTTAAATTTGTTAATAGTTCAGAATGTGTTGGTTGTATGAACTGTTTTAAAGTTTGTTCTGCAAAGGCTATTGTTAAAACACCCTAAAAGTATTTCAGATGAAAAATGACATTAAAAGCTTTATTATAAATCTTGGATTACTGTTTTTGGGATTTTTAACTGTATTTTCTGGATTATTAATTCAAATCCAATACCATATTGGTAATCATGGTAGAGATAATTATTCTTTAGGTCTTGATTATTCTTCATGGTCAGATATTCATAAGATTTCAATTGTAATACTTTTTGTTTTAGCAATTTTTCATATATCAAAACATTTGAAATGGTATAAAACAATAATCGGCAAAGGATTACTGAATAAAAATAAACAAGTAATATCATTGACAATTATTTTTGTCATGGCGGCTATAACAGGATTTGTTCCATGGATTATTGATTTGGTGAACGGAAGCGAATTGTTTCGTAAAAGATTTATTGAATTTCACGATAAAATTGCAATTGTTCTTTCGATATTTTTTATCTTGCATGTTGTAAAACGGATTAAATGGTTTATGGCGACATTTGAGAGGATAAAGAAATAAAAAACACAGCACACAACACGCGGTATATTTAATTGCCGGTTAAGTGGGTTTCGTATATTTCAGCTCGTATCAAGCACAATTGTAACTTGATAATGTGAATCTTCGAAATCGGCAACTAAACATACCGCAAACCGTTATCATCTTTCTCAAATCCCCCAATCTTCAAATTCATAAATCTTCAAATTCATAAATCTTCAAATTCCCAAATTCCCAAACTCCCCAATTCCCTTCCTATCTTTGCCAAAACGGTTGTAGCAATGCTGGTATGGTTTACCCGTAAAGGATTTTTTTACCGTCCGGTGCATATTGCCGGGTGGGTAGTGGTGCTGGTGTCGGCAGGCTACGTAATCTATTCGGCGGTGGCGCTGCTGCTGGAGCAGCCTTGGCGGGCAGCGCTAATCGAGCTGCTATTCCGCATGCTTGCCGTGGTGGTGGCCTACTGGTTTTTGGCACGCATTACCAGCCCCGATGCCAGCCGCACCTCGCGCAGCACCAATGGTCGCATTCACGATAACCGTGGTGGCTTTATGCGCTTCTAGGCCATTCGCTCGGCTAGGGCAACCAGCTTGTCGCCTTCACCCTTAAGACCAGTTATCCTTACCTTAACAAAGGTGTTTACCTCAGCGGGGCTTGCCGCCGTCTCCACGGGAATGTAGTGCTGGCCATAGCCCTTGCCAACTCCCCGCGATACCCGTTCAATGAGCACCACCTGCTCCTTTCCCATAAATGAGCGGTAGTATTCCTCCTTGTTCTTTGCCGAAAGGTTTCTGATGGCTTCACTTCGGGCAACCTTTACCTTCTCCGGAATTTGGTTTTCCATGCGGTCGGCACGGGTGCCCTGCCGGCGTGAGTAGCGGAAGGTGTGCACATGGCTAAAGCCCAGCTCGCGCACCATGTCGGCGGTATCCTCAAAGTCCTGCTCCGTTTCACCGGGGAAGCCCGTAATAACGTCGGTGGTGAAGTTGAAGTGGGGAAATTGATTTCGAATGGCCTCCACCGTTTGCCGGAACTGGGCCGCGGAGTACATGCGGCGCATTTCGAGCAGTATGCGCTCCGAGCCGCTTTGCAGGCAGAGGTGCAGGTGTGGGCACATCTTGGGATGGCTAAAGAGCTCCGCAAAGCGTGGGCTGAGGCCATCGGGCTCCAGCGATGAAATCCTTACCCGGAAGTCGCCGGGAACATCGAGTATTTGCTGCAGCACATCCTCAAAGGTGAGACCGTTATTGTCGTAGCGCCCAATGTTTACGCCAGTTATCACCAGTTCCTTAAACCCGTTGGCCACCGTTTGGCGCACATCGTCCAATATGCTGTCGATGGGGCGGCTCGCCGCCTTGCCTCTCACCATGGGAATGATGCAGAAGGTGCAGAAGTTGTCACATCCATCCTGAATTTTAATGAAGCTGCGCGTGTGCAGCCCATGCTCCACCGGACCGAAGCCAAACACATCCTGCTCCTGCCTTTCGGGGGCAAACGTTTCGCCACGGTAGTGCGCCTCCACCAGCTGCGGAATGGAGAACTTTCGGGTGTTATCCACCACGTAAACCTGCGCCTCTTCGGCAGAGAAGGCGGGAGTGTAGCCTTCGGCCATGCAGCCGGTTACCACCACCAACCCTTTAGGGCTTTTGCGTGCCGCCTGGCTAATGATGTTTCTCGATTTGTGGTCGCTCTGGTTTGTAACGGTGCAGGTGTTTACCACGCACACATCGGCTTCTTGGTCGAACGGCACAATGCTAAATCCCTCCTTTGTAAAGGTGGAGGCGAGTGCATCGGTTTCGTACTGGTTGAGCCGGCAACCAAGCGTCTTGAACGATATTTTCTTCTCCATGCTATGCGGTTATGGCGGTGGTGACCAAGAGGGGTTCTCCTGCCAGCGAAAGTTCGTTGGCCGTGGTAATCCTCACCGTTATTATTTTCCCAATCAGTGAGCCTTCTGTGGCTAGAATTCTGGTAACCAGCCGACCCTCGGTGTAGCCGGTGAGGTAGGGGGTACGCTGCTCGGTTCCGGTGACTAGCACCTTAACAGTTTGTCCAACTAGTTTGAGGTTGTGCTCCAGGCTTATGCGCTTAAGCACCTCGGTAAGCCTAAGATGGCGCTCCTTTTTTACGTTGAAGGGAACGTCGTCGTCCCAGCGGTAGCTTGCCGCACCGGGCCGTGGCGAGTATTGCGCAATGTAGGCCATGTTGAACCTAAACTCCTTGAAGGCCTCCACCGTGTTTTGAAACTGCTCCTCGGTTTCACCGCAGAAACCCACAATAATGTCGGTAAAGAGCGTGGCCTGGGGCAGCGAGGCCCGTAGCTTAGCAACCAGCTCGCGGTAGGTCTCCACGTCGTGGCGTCGGTTCATGTGGATGAGCAGCTTTTCGTCGCCGCTCTGCAGGGGCAAATGAATTTGCTTTGCCAGGCAGCGGTGTTGCGCAATTACCTCAAACACCTTTGGGTCCATGTCCGAAGGGTGAGGCGAGGTAAAGTAAACCCAGAACTCCTCGTGGGAGCTGTCACCCAGCTGACCAATTTTTTCCAGCAGCTCAGCAAAGGAGATTTCCGTGTTGGGCTTGTCGAGACCGTAGGAGTTTACGTTTTGCCCCAGCAGCGTAATGGCCTTGTAGCCCTGCTTTACCAGCTGCTCCACCTCATCCAGTATCTCTGCCGATGGGCGCGAAACCTCCCTGCCTCTAGTGTAGGGCACGGCGCAGAAGGTGCACATTTTATCGCAGCCATTTTGAATTGGCACGTAGGCTTCAAAGCCCGAGCTATACTTAGGCCGTATGTTCCATAGCGAGTAGATGTTCTCGTTGTTGGGGAGAATGGGCGAGTTGCCTTGCTGCTTAAGCGAAGCAGGCGTTGCCACACCGTAGCCCCTTATCATCTCGGGTAGCTGGTTTAGCTCGCTCATGGGAAATACAAAGTCGAACAACTTCAGAAACTTCTCCCTGTCGGCGGGCAATACGCAGCCGGAGATAAAGGTTATGAGGTTGCGATGGTTCTTTGCACGATTCCATTCGGCAATCTTGTTGTAAACCTTATCGATGGGCTTTTGGCGCACAGAGCAGGCCAGAATGCCCAGAATATCAGCGTCATCTTCGGTAAGCGTTTCGCTAAACCCTTCCCGTTCGAGCACTGCCCTAACGCGTTCCCCATCCGAGGTGTTCATCTGACATCCCAGCGTGAGCAAATGGTATTTCAACGGTAGTAAGGAATAAGTTACAAGTTACAGCCTTCAATCATTTATCAGAAAGAGGGCTTGGTTAAAAGTAGACCTCAGTGGATACGTTTGCACGGATAAATCCTTTCGATTTTATGATTTCGAGTGCGTCGTAAATCATCTTGCTATTGCCGCAGAGGTAGAAGTGGGTGTTGGGTTCAAACTTCATCTCCTCCAGCAGCTTGGTAACCCGCCCGGCATAGCTACCCGAGCCATCGCGCGAGGTGCAAAGCGTGTAGCGGGTAGGGTCGAAGCTTTCGCGTCCATATCCTTCCGATGCGCTTTTAACGCCATGAATCACATGGTAGTTGAGTTGGGGCTTGGTTCTCACCATGCTGTGGAAAGGTGCAATTCCGGTGCCACTGGCAATAAAAATGTGCTTATGTGTATCCTCCTTCTCCTTCGAGATACCGAATTTACCGTAGGGGCCATCAATTTCTAGGAGCTGGCCATTTTTTACACGTTTGAGCCGTGGGGTAAAGTACCCTGTTTTTACCTCCTTTACCAAGACTTCGAGGTAACTGTCGTTCTCTCCACTAAAAATGGAGTATTCTCTGAGGTTGTGGTCGCCCTTGATGCCGACTGAGATGTGCTGACCTGCTTTAAACTGCAAACCTCTTCTTGGCACTCTCACAATAAAGGTGTGATCGGTGAGATTGGTAACTGCCTGTACGGTGAAGAACCGCGTATCTATCATCAATTCCATACTAAACATTATTTTGACTGCAAAATTATTCTTTTTTAGATTAATTATAAATAAAAATAGAAAATAATTGAAATGGTTTGATAGGTTTCTGTTTATGGTACGTGTAGCAAGTAAAAAGCCGGGTGGCGGTTCCGGCTTAAGGTAGAGTTGATAATGATTTAGATCTGTTTTATTTCACCGCAGTTGAATCGGGAGGGTTTAGATTAAGCAGGCTTTTCCTGGGGTCGTACAGGTTTTTCCAACCAGCCTTTGACGAGTCGTCCACGGCACAAACCTTGAAGTCGGCTTGCTTCTCATCGTCAACAAATATGATCTTCACCTGCGCCTCCTTGGCTGTCTCCACCTCCATCCAGAAACCAATTTTGGTGACCTCCTCCTTAGTGTTTACAAAGTATATGTAGAAGTCCGCGTCGTCGGGATTGTCAACGTTAAACACCTTTACTTGGGCATCCTCAACCTTATCTGCCTCGAAAAAAAGTTGCGCTTTGCCGCTTGTGGTGACAAGAAAAAGCAGGAGTCCTAAGGGAAACAGAAATCGAGCCATGCGGTGTTATGTTGCCCATAAAACTAATGTTCATCCAAGCAACAGCTGGGCTTATGGCGCTATTGCAATAGCTTATTAAACGGTTTTAAGCTGAGAATGTTTTGTTGTAAGTTGCTTTAAATCGGCTATCTGTGGAATACTAAATGTTTTCCTTTCGGGTTAGGAAAAGTAGTCCAATTGCGCTTAGGAGGAGATACTGACTAAAGGCAAAGCCAATTAGTGGGCTGCTATTATGGTATGCCTCGTAAATAGAGACGATAAAAAGAAATAATCCAGCTATTCTTGCAAGATTTCCATTTTTGTAAAATCCACCAATAAAAAGCAGAACGGCACTTAGTAGAAATATTGCAGAGGTATAAAAGTTGGCCGAGTTAAAGTCGAAGTGGAGAACTGCTTGACCATATCTTGCCAAGAAGAAGAGAAGGATGGCTATTCGGAATAACCACCATGTTATAGGAGCCAATTTTTGTAATGCTTTCATGCTGCAATATTTTTTTTCAAATGTAGAAATAACTTGGCTTTATCGAAGGTAGTATGGCTATCTTCTTAAGGCGCGGAGCAAAAAAAAATCCACCCAAAAAGGTGGATTTCTTGATGGTGGATACTCAACCTATTTTGATTTAAGCAGCTTAAAGGCATGGTTCCATCGGTTCTCCCTAAAGCCGGGAATGCACCAAAGTATGCAAAGAGGCTCAATGGCTCTGGCTGCCTCAACTGCCCCCATGTCTTCCGTTTCCCAACCAAACTTGTCGAGCAGGCTGGTAACCTCCTTTTTGGCGGTATCGCTATTACCGCAGATGAACATGGTTGGTTTGCTTTCAAACTGAGGATTTACCATGTGTGAATTGCCCACGCTGTTAAAGGCCTTCACAAAATTTGCTTTGGGTGCAAGCTCTTGCAGCCTTTCCATTAGCGAATCATCGTTGGTGGTGAAAAAGGAGAGCACTCCGTTAATGGGTGGTTTTTCGTCGATTGGGTTGGTGGCATCAATTACGGTTTTACCATCGAGCATAGACGAGACTAACTTTATTACTGTTTCGGCAACAATACCTTTTACAGCAAGTACCACCAACTCTCCAAATGCAGCTACTTCCTTGAAATCACCAACCTCTGCTCCAGTCTCCTTTTTTATTGTCTCACGTTTGGCTGCGTCACGCGAACCAAGCATAACCGTGTATCCAAGGTTTATTAATCCTTTGGCCAGAGAGGTAGCCACCATCCCTGAACCGATTATTCCAACTTTTTTCATGGCGCTATTTTTCTTTTACAACAAATGGTGCAAGGTTAAGTTAAAGTAGACGATTAAGTTTTGGTCAATTCTGACCAATTGCAGCGACATTTTATATGCTGTTAATTGTCGTTGGCCGGTTCCAAAGTAAGGACATTTTCATTGCCTAAAATTTATTACCAATTATTGATTAGAGCATTTTTTGAAATACCCTAAAGCGCTTGTGAAATTCAGCCCCGGCACGTTCCAACTCGGCAAGCATTCGGGTATTGGTTTCCAGCACTAGGTGAACCTCAATGATATTCATGTTAGCCTTTTTACACGATTCAACCAACTTCATTGTCATGGAGATTTCTAGCCCTTTTCCACGGTGTTCGGGAAGAACTGCTCCCAGCATCAGATCGAGCTGCCTGCTCCGCTTAATCGATCGGAGGATATGGATGAAGCCAAAAGGCAGAATTCGCCCTTTTGCCTTTTGAATTCCAGGAGTAAAATTTGGAAGGCCAATTATGAATGCAACCGGTTCATTACCAGAAAATACCACCTTAACATATCTGGGGTCAATAATGGTAAGGTAACGGTTGGCAAAGTCCACCATCTCCTGCTGTTCCATTGGCACAAAGCCATAGAGGTCGCCGTAGGTCTTGTTTACTATTTCCAAAATGGGAACAACCCAAGGTTTCAGCTGCTTTCGGCTTGTAAATTCCCGAATGGAATAGCCGTTGTTACTTTCCAAGCGCTGCTGCACCCGTTCGTAGAGAATTGGCATGCTCTTCTCTAGGTTCATCTTGTATATCATGCAATCCACCTCCTTGGTGTAGCCTTCGTGCTCCACCAGCGAAATTAGGTAGGGGAAGTTACACGCGGAGTCGATAATAGGCATGTGCTCAAAACCTTCGATGAGAAATCCTTGCGGATCCTTGTCGGAAAAGCCGTAGGGGCCAACCACCTTTACCATTCCCTTATCTTTTGCCCACTGCTCAATTCGGCCAAGTAGTGCATGGGCAACTTCTGTATCGTTGAAGCACTCCAGGTAGCCAAAGCGTGCATGGTGCTCGTTTCTCAGTAGGTTGTATGTATGGTGGATTATTCCCATAATTCGTCCAACTGCCTTGCCATCTTTGAACGCTACCAGCATTAAGGTGTCGGCGGCGGCAAATGCTCTGTTTTTCTTGGGGTTGAAGAACGACCACTCATCAATATAAATGGGTGGTAGCCAGCTATCATGATTTTTGTGAATTTTTTCCGGTAGGTAGATAAAGGTTCTGATATCCTTATGGGTAATTACTTCCCGCAGCTCAACCATATGACAAATATTATTTCAATGTTACCAACTCCTAGCTAATGTAATGTTAACTGTGGATAATTATTCCAGCAGGAAGTTTTTTTTAACTCCTGAGTGCAAATTTCACATGATTACTTGTCCACTTGCGGGAGTTCATTTACTAAGCGTTGTAAATTTTGCAAGCCATCGATAAGTTTGGGATGAGAGGAGAAATATTAGAGGCGCGCTGATGAAGCCTGCAAGCACATCAACGGCATAGTGCGCCTTTACGTAGATGGTGGAGAGGCAAAGAATAAAAACAAGTGGAAGAATCCAAGCAAGCAGCGGTTTGGCATACTTGGCGCACAGAATGGCAATAATAATTCCAATGCCCACATGCGAGCTGGGGAAGGCGGCTGTTGGACCTTCTCCCAGCCGTTCCACCAAAACAACCATCTCACGAAAGATACCGGAGTTGGGAATATGCTTGAGGGATTCCGGGAGGAAGTACTGCGGCCCAGCAACCGGAAAGGCAATAAAAATAAGGTAGTAGATGTAAAATGAAAACACTATAACGAAGAGGGAGTAATCGAACATCTTCCTATTCTTGATGAATAGCCAAACCGTAAGGCCAAACACAAGAAAGTAGTAGGAAAAATATCCAAAATTCATCAGCTCACTAAACCATGGCATTGGAAAATGTTGGAAGAAGTTAATGCTGGGCTGGAATCCAAAAAGGAATTGCTCGAGGCTGAATATTTTTGGATCAAAATTGCTGAAGAGAAGGTTGTTGAGATAATCGGTCTCGGTGTAGAAGTAGCCAAGAAAAGCCAGCGGGTAAGCCCTTCTAAAAAATGATAATAGAACTTTTGAACTTTTCTTCTCAGCTACAATTAACCACCAAGCAATCATCACAAAGCCAAGTCTTACGAGCAAATGAATCCCTATGTCGTTTAATTTCCATGAGAAGAGGGTCATGAAAATGGTCGTTATAGAGATGTAGGCAAATGTTGCAATGTCAAGCGGTAACAGTTTGGTGGTACTGCGCTCCATCTTTTTATTACGAAGATAATGGAAACCGTTTAAATGATGTTGACAACATCCAGAAGAAAATTGCGGCGCAATATCCATCGCCCCACACAGGCTTGGATTATGCGCCGCAAACACCTAAGCTAAAACACTATTACTACTAACTCAAACACTTTCTTTCTGTTGACTTCTATCAAAAATGCTACATGGTCCAAGCCATTATTGGCGTAACCTTTATTTCATCGCTAAAAATGACCTGAGGCTTTTCGCGTAGGTTGTAGCGCGAGCTCATTACCTCACCATAGGCTCCTGCCGAAAGGATGGTGAGCAGGTCACCTCTCGATGCTTTTGGAAGTGCCACGTCGTGGGCAAAGCAATCGGTGCTTTCGCACACTGGGCCTACCACATCGTATACCTGCGTGGAATTGTAGGAGCTGAGATTTACAATCTTATGAACTGCATTGTAGAGGGCGGGACGCATAAGGTCGGTCATTCCAGCATCAACCACTGCAAACTTTTTCTGCTCGCTACCCTTCACGTAGAGTACCTTGGTAACAAGGCTGCCGCATTGGGCAACAATGGAACGCCCGAGTTCAAAGTGCACTTTTTGGCCGGGGAGCAAGCGGAGTGTCTTACTAAATGTATTGAAATATCCTTCAAAGTCCGGCATCTCATTCCCTTCTGGGTTTTCGTAGGAGACCCCTAAGCCGCCACCCACATTGAGGTAGGGCAAAAAACTATTTTTGAAGTAGTTCTCCTGAAGCTGGTTAATCTTCTCCGCAACATGTTGGAAAATCTCCATTTTAGTTATTTGAGAACCAATGTGTAGGTGAAGACCAATCAGTCGAACGTTGTTTAGCGCGGGCAGAAGGTCAATGGCTTCGTTTAGCTCCATGGGGGAGAGGCCGAACTTGCTGCTTAGGGTGCCAGTGGTAATATGCAAATGAGTTTCTGCCGAAATGTTGGGATTTACGCGAAGTGCAACAAGTGCCCTTTTGCCCTGTGAGGCAGCAATTTGGTTGATAACCTTCAGCTCTTCCACCGATTCACAATGGAGGCAGAATATATTCTTCTGTAGCGCGTAGCTTATCTCCTTGTCGCTTTTACCGACGCCGGCAAAAACAATCTCCTTGGCTGGAAATCCAGCTTCTAGTGCTGCTTTAATCTCATTTCCACTTACGCAATCGGCTCCAAAACCAAATGATGCAACCTCCCTGAGGATGCGTTCGTTGGCGTTGGCTTTTACCGCATAGTGAACGGTGAAACCTAACGATTTGGTTAGGGTTGAAACATTTAGGAGCGTTCGTCTCAGGAGGTCGACGTCGTATAGGTAAAATGGCGTTGGTAGGCCTTGTAGCGCTTCCGAGGTGCCGAATGGAATCATCTTTTTTTTGTTAGGGTAATACTATTTCACTACGATATTAGCTTAAATCCCTCTATCCGAGGTTGACTCTCCGGTTCCGATTCATTAAGCACCGGTTGTATTAGCTGAAGGGTCGGTATTTTATGCTCCTCACCTACCAGCAAGGAGATATTGTGGCTGCTTCCACCGTAGGAGATCATACGGATGGGTATATCGTGCAAGGCCTCCATAATCTTAAGCGCTGACCCTGGTCTTTCGGCCACAAAATCGCCAACAATACAGATGATGGCCTGCTTAAGATCCACTTCAACTACCGAGAATTGCTCCAGCTCTGCAACAATCTCCGGAAGCCTCGTATCATTATCGATGGTAAGTGATACGGCAACCTCCGAGGTGGTAATCATATCAACTGAGGTTTTATAGGAGTCGAACACCTCAAAAACTCTCTTCAGAAATCCGTGGGCCATCAACATTCTGGACGAACGAATCTTAATAGCTGTAATCCCACTCTTGGCGGCCACCGCTTTTAAGCTGGAAGCCTGGTAGTTGGCCGTGATAAGGGTTCCTGGATTTTCTGGCTCCAGCGTATTTTTCAGCAGTACGGGAATGCCCTTCTTCCTGCAGGGGTGAATGGTTGCTGGGTGCAGAATCTTTGCCCCAAAGTAGGCAAGTTCTGCTGCTTCGTCAAAGGAGAGGTTGCGGATTGGCTTGGTGTTGCTTACATAGCGAGGGTCGTTGTTGTGAAAGCCGTCGATGTCGGTCCATATCTGCACCTCCTCTGCATTGATGGCATTACCAATGATGGC
The DNA here is from genome assembly GCA_035529935.1 of Williamwhitmania sp. Classification (NCBI taxonomy): domain Bacteria; kingdom Pseudomonadati; phylum Bacteroidota; class Bacteroidia; order Bacteroidales; family Williamwhitmaniaceae; genus Williamwhitmania; species Williamwhitmania sp. Next base: position 18,779 of record DATKVT010000029.1, read on the forward strand.
AGCCGTATAGTCGCTTCCCCCTCGCTTGAGGTTGTCGATTTCGCCCTTGGCATTTCTGCAGATAAACCCTTGGGTAATGTATACATCCATCTCCTTGGCCTCCTCCATGAGCCGGGAAATATTTTCCGAGATGTAGTACATGTCGGGCTCACCGTCCTTGTCGATGCGCATGTAGCTCAACGATGGCAACAGAACCGAGGGAATTCCCGTCTCCCAGAGGTAGAGATGGAAAAGGTTGGTGGATATTATCTCACCAATTGAGAGAATAACCTTTTCGAGGGATGGGCCTGTTTCTGTTTCAATAGCATTTATGGCATCATTAAAAATGAGCGAGATGGTGCGTTTGGCGTTTTTTTGATACTCTTCGGTTTGGTAGAGTTCAGAAATGACCTTTAAATAATTTTCTTGTACCTCTAGAAGTGAGGTTTGAGCTTTCTCTTTATCGCCCTTGTTAGCCATGTCGGCAATATCCACCAGCATGTTGGTAGTGCCAGCCATGGCAGAGAGAACAACTACAACCTGCTCTCCAGTGGGAATAATTTTGGTGAGACTTTTCATCCTCTCGGCGCTACCAACCGATGTTCCTCCAAACTTGAGCACTTTCATGGTCTCATTTTGTATTAGGGTTCATAAAAAAGGCCCGCAGTTTCCTGCAGGCCCTTGTTTATATGTGGTTTTTTAAATCATTTCACATTTTCATCCAAGCCTGCAGATTTTCGTGCGCTTCTTTGAATTATACATACCCTTAGTAGTCATACCTGCGGAAGGCATAATTTGATGGGTAATGGTGCGCTTATTTTGTAACTTGGTAATCATTGTTCCTGTGAATTAATATGCAATAGTAACTCTTTTTTCTATAATTGGTTCACACCATATATTTTTTTAGTGTTAAATTATTTGAAGATTATTGTAATGATTAGATTATTAATGAAATGGTTCATTATGTTTTTTTGTTTTGCAGTATACTATGTGAATTATATTGCAGGTCTATAATTATAATTATGCATAATCAAAATCTCTAGAACAAAAAAGAGGCTGTCGTTTCGGACAGCCTCCTTGTATTTTATAAAAAGGTTTGATTAGAAACCAATGTTGAAGCCGAGGTTGTATTGCATGTAAGAAACCTTACCGCCTTCTACCTTGCCAAGGTTATGGTAACCAACACCAAGGTTGAACCACTTAATCTTAAGACCAAGCTCAAGACCACCACCAAGTTTCGACTTTGAAACATATTCAGAAATATCGTTGCCAAGCCCATCAGTAGCAATAACGCCAATCTTGGTCATATACATACCGGTCATAACCGCAGCGTAAGGACGAACTTTGGTTTCGGTCATGTAGTATACACCCTTTAAAAGGATAGCGCTAATTTTGGTAGCCTTAAAGTCAATATTTGTTCCCATATCACCGAAAGAGGCTCCTACCATGGTGGATGAATTGTATTCCAAGCCTGCTGCTAACTTTGAGGTAAAGTTGTAGGTGCAGTTGAGGTAACCATCAACACCACCGCTGGCTATGTCCTTCAAGTCACCTTGAGGAGAAGCAAAACCACCACCAAAACCAATGTTCCACTTGTTGTCTTGTGCATTTACAGTGAGCACGGTAGCCACAAAAAGTAGCGTGTAGAGAATTCTTTTCATAAAAAATTAAGTTTGGGTTAATAAATTCAAGACGAAAGTAGAACAAGAATTTTAATTTGCAAATATATTTTTGAGGTGTTTGCTGATTAGTTAATGTGTTAAGAAACATAGAACGCAAAGTTGTATAAATGAAATATTGTAATTAAACTACGCGCGAGTATTTATCGTCATCCTTAATTGTAAGAATCAATATTTTGTCAAAAATATGTCGTTGTTTAGTATTTGTAAATACCTGTTGATGTAGCGTTATTGTTTATTCAAATATATTATCGTATCCAGAGGCTTAATCTAGTGGTAAGTCCAACAACTGCAAAAGGAAGTGCGCAGGAGGGATGCAAAATGGCCATATTCAGAATACCCCAGAGAAAAAAAATAGGTGTTTAGTGATTATAGGAGTTCCTCCAACAATGGCATAATCTTATATGTTTTGGCTTATTCCTACAATAAACCCTTGCTGGTATCGTTGTTTCACCAAATACAATTACCGAAACAAATATTGTAGTAACTTAGCGGAATTATCAATTAATTTTATGGATTAACAGCTTTCTTATAACTCTAAATACAATACTAAGAAATTGAATAGTACAAAAATTCTTGATCTATGAAGGAGATAGTAAGCGATGTTAGCCTAGTGGCCAAGTGTGGCCTTTACTGTGGTGCATGCCGCTCATACCTGAAGGGCAAGTGCCCCGGATGTAAAGAGAATGTTAAAGCCACCTGGTGCAAGGTTCGTACTTGCTGTTTGGAAAACAGCTATGCCTCCTGTGCCGATTGTAAATCATTCGCTAACCCAATGGAGTGCAAACTCTACAATAATTTCATTGCCCGTATTTTTGGGTATCTATTCAATTCGGATAGGAATGCATGTATTACAATGATTAAACAGACGGGATACTACGGTTTTGCAAGCTACATGGCCGAGAATTGGCGACAATCCATTAAAAGGAAATAATAGAATGGGAAGTTTGGAGTAAGTTGTTCCATCATGGACTACATTGCATCAGTAAGCAAGCGGGCAGCTTAGGTGCTTCATTTCTTGTTAATAGAGGTGGGCTAATAAAAAAGCAACGAATCACTGCAATTAACCCTGATATTTTTCTAAATTTGCACCCCTTTTTCATAAAGGATTCAGGCTTGCAGTATATACTAGTTTAATGCCATAATTCGTTGACAGCAAAAGATTTTACACAAGGTAACATTACCCGCCAGATTATTTTGCTGGCCCTACCCATCATGGGAACCGCCTTTATTCAGATGGCCTACAGCATGACCGATATGATATGGATTGGTCATGTTGGGAGTAAGGCTGCTGCGGCAGTTGGAGCCGCTGGATTTTTTCTATGGCTTGGAAACTCTCTATTCTATACGACCAAAGTTGGCGCAGAGGTGGGCATTTCTCAGAGTTTAGGTGCCAAGGATAGGGTTCGTGCGGCACAATTTGCCTCCCATTCGATGTCCATTAGTGTATTGATGTCTATCGTATACGGCGTCTTACTTCTTGTATTCGCTGGCCCGCTCATCGACTACTTTAGATTTACAGATGCTGCTGTTGCCTCAGCTGCTGTTGGATACCTCAAGATTATTGCTCTTGGGATGCTATTTACCTTTTTAAATGGAACGTTCTCGGGAATTTACAACGGGAGTGGCAAGTCGAAAATCCCTTTTTATGCTAATGCAGTTGGACTTATAATTAACATTGTGCTCGACCCCATTTTCATTTATGGGTTTGGACCATTTCCCCGCATGGAGGTGGCTGGTGCAGCCATGGCTACGGTAATTTCTCAGGCAATTGTAACGCTTATTTTTATTATCAATTTAACCGATGGTAAATCTCCTTTCCCTGAGTTATTTAAGAAATTACAGCTGCATGGAGAGGTTGCATGGAAAGTTATTAGGATTGGATTTCCGGTAACGCTTCAAAGTGGATTGTTTGCTTTTTTTGCCATGAATATAGCCCGAATCGTTTCCGGTTGGGGTGAGCTGGCAGTGGCGGTACAGAGTGTTGGGGCACAAATTGAGGCAATATCGTGGATGACAGCCAGTGGATTTTCCACCGCCTTGTCCAGCTTTATTGGCCAAAACTTTGGGGCACGCCAGTTTCAGCGAATCCGACAGGGTTATTATAGAACGCTGGGTATTACCTTGACCATTGGCGTTTTTACAACGCTTGCCTTCGTCCTTTTTGGAGATACCATATTTGGATGGTTTATTCCAGAACCCAACGCCATGCGCGAAGGGGGCATCTACTTAAAGATTCTTGGAGCCTCTCAGCTCTTTATGATTCTGGAAATTACCACAGCGGGTGCCTTCAACGGAACTGGGAAAACCATGCCACCATCCATTGTTGGAATTCTATTTACTGGCCTTCGAATACCACTTGCCATAGCCCTTACTGCAGTTGTGGGCCTCTCTGGTGCATGGTGGAGTATCAGTATTTCAAGCGTGGTTAAGGGGGTTGTTCTTTTTGTTTGGTTTGCCTTTTTCTTGATGAGGCTTCCCATTGAGCGCGCAAAGTTGACCATCCCGCAAAAATTGTTCATTCATCTTATTCCATCGCGAATGCGCCAATCTATCATTGAGGGAACCAACGATTGATCTCGGTTTTATTGAAGAATAGATCTAAGGAATTACTGTTTTCGTTTTTTTTCTGTTTACCAACCACACTCCAAGCATTACGATTGCTATATTAAAAATAGCAAAGAGGGTAACCGTTTCGCCATCGGCAAGTCCCCAAAATATTGCAAATACAGGAATTATGTAGGTTGTAGAGGTGGCAAATAGTGCGCTGGTGTGCCGTATCAGGTTGTTGTAGATAAAGAGCGAAAGCACTGAACCAAAGGTTGCTAAGGTAAGCGTGGCTGCGAGGCTTGGCCAAAAATGCGGCGATTGATACGCACCACTCAAGTTGGTGCAAAACAGGATAATCCCAGCGGGTGGCCCTACGAGCATAAAGGCCAACGAAGTGATCTCAATTCCATTCATTCCCTTCAGCTTAACCTTCACCTCATTGGCGTTAATGCCATAGCCAAAGGTGGCAATTACAACATAAAGCCCATACACGTTTACGTTTTCCAAAAAATCGAGCCTCCCCTCCGAAACTAGCCCGATGGCACCAATGAGTCCTATAGCAATACCGAGGTATTGGTTTCTTGCCGGTTTGCTCTGGTAGAAAAAAATGCCAACAATTAGGGTGAAGAGAGGTGCAAGGCTGTTGAGCATGCCCGCTAGGGAGCTGGTTATTTGGGTTTCGGATAGGGTGAATAGAAAGGCCGGAAAAAACACGCCCGCGTAACCCACAATGGCCAGGTGAACAATATTTTGCTTGTTTACCTTACGGATATGCCTAAGAAAAACAGGAATCAACACCAGAAACGAGAAGAAAACCCTAATGGCCGCCACTTGAATATCGGTAAAGGCTTGAAGCCCCTTCTTCATAAGTATAAACGAGCTGCCCCAAATAAGGGCTAGGAGCAAAATGGAAGCCCATTGCCAACGTTTCTTCGAAAGGTCAAATGCCATAAGGAAGTTTTTAACAAAGATCACATTTCTAAACCGAAGTTTAATCCTAACCCAAATTAATTGTCACCAAAGTGTTGTAATAGGTTTGGAAAAGGATGTAGAAATGGCCTTTTGCTCCATCTTTTTCAATGCTTACTCAACTATATTTTTCTATATTTGTTAATCCACTTTTATATAAGGATGATATCGCATTGGCATGAGCAATAAAACGGGTGTTTCGTTGGGTGAGGTTCACTCAAGCATTGATACCACAATTAAGAAAGGTTATTGGCGAAGGCTGCTTGCATTTCTAGGTCCGGCATACCTCGTTAGCGTTGGTTACATGGATCCAGGTAACTGGGCAACTGATATAGCCGGTGGCAGCCAGTTTGGCTACACGCTTATTTGGGTGTTAATGATGTCCAATATTATGGCCATTCTGCTCCAGTCGCTGAGCGCCCGTTTGGGTATAGTGCGCGGACTCGACCTTGCCCAAGCTTCGAAGGAATACTATCCGCCATTTATCAATATAATTCTTTATGGATTAGCGGAGACTGCCATTGTAGCTTGTGACCTTGCCGAGGTGCTGGGTATGGCCATTGGTTTGAACCTTCTTTTTGGGCTACCTCTTATTTACGGAGTATTAATTACCTTTCTGGATACTTTCATTCTCATGTTTCTGATTAATAGGGGCATGAGAGTTATGGAAGCCTTTATTTTAGCCTTAATTCTGATAATTGGTGTTGCCTTTTTGGTGGAGATGATTTATGCCCAGCCGATTGCTGGAGAGTTGATAAAAGGCTTTATACCCATACTTCCCAACGATGCCGCTCTCTACATCGCCATTGGAATAATTGGGGCCACCGTAATGCCCCACAACCTATACCTGCACTCCTCACTTGTGCAAACAAGAAAATTTAATAGTGATAAAGCTTCTATTAAGCAGGCCATTAGGTTCAATATTATCGATTCTATTGTGGCGCTTAACCTTGCTTTTTTCGTCAATGCGGCTATTCTAATTTTAGCGGCCTCTGCTTTCTATAAAAATGGGCACTTCGACGTTACCGAAATTGAGCAGGCGTATAAGTTTCTTGCACCTATTCTGGGATCTCATCTTGCACCAATTCTGTTTGCGGTTGCCTTGATTGCTGCCGGACAAAGTTCTACCATCACCGGAACTCTTGCAGGGCAGATCGTGATGGAAGGCCATATCAACCTCCGAATTCGCCCTTGGCTTCGACGCATTATTACCCGCTCCTTAGCCATTATACCTGCAGTGTTAGTAATTGTGCTAATGGGGGAGAGCTATACCGGTAAACTGCTTGTTTTTAGCCAGGTTGTGCTAAGCTTACAGCTGGGTTTCGCAGTGGTACCTCTAATCCATTTTGTTAGCTCCAAGGAGAAGATGGGGACTTTTGCCATCAGAAGGTATGTAGTTATTGTATCGTGGCTGATTGCGCTAATAATCCTAAGTTTAAATATTAAGTTGGTATTTGACGAAATTCACGGTTGGTTGTTAACCTCCTCGATCCCACTGTTAATATGGTTAACTGTAGTTCCGATAGTTTCGTTCTTTGGGTTGGTAATGCTATTTATTACCTTTGGTCCATTGTTTGTGAAACGCCGACAGAAAATGGCTCTAATTCCCCACGAGGTTATTCCACTTAAGCTTGAGCTGAAGCCGGAATTTAAACGAATAGCGCTCGCGTTGGATTTTACCCACTCCGATGCCGATGTTATCAACTATGCCATTAGTACGGGTCGTGATGAGGCAGAATACCTGCTTATGCACGTTGTTGAGTCGGCAGGAACATTTGTTTTTGGAAGCGATATTCAGGACTTGGAAACCCAACAGGATACGATACACTTAGAGGGCTACGCCGAGGAACTTAAGGCGCAAGGCTACCGAGTTGAAACCTTGGTAGGGTTTGGCAGTCCAAAACATGAAATACCACGGCTGGTTTCCGAATTTAACGCCGATCTTTTAGTCATGGGGGCACACGGTCATAGCCAGATTAAGAAGATAATTTTTGGGCAAACCGTAAACTTTGTGAGAAGGAAGTTGCGCATCCCGGTTCTTGTGGTGCGACATGGGTCGATAAAGAAATAGTTTAAAAAAATGGGAGGCGTTACCTCCCATTTTTTACTAGTTGTGGTTACAGGAGTGACCTGCTCCATGGTGATGATTGTGATCACCATCGTGGTTATGGTTGCAGTTGGCTTCACTACCTTTTTGATCACCACTTAGGAACTGATGTAGCACCGCTTCAACATTGCCTGAATAGCCTGCATGAACGGTGATTCCGCTTCCGGCAAGTGTATTGACAGCACCTTGCCCAATGTTTCCTGCCAGCATAGTATCAACACCTTTTTCCTTAAGCACTGAGGCTATGTTCGACTTGCAGCCACAGCCGTTAGGGGAGGCAACTACCTCTTTTTCGGCAATGGCATTGGTGGAGTCGATGGAGTAAACCGTGAAATACTCACAGTGACCAAAATGGCCATCCACCATGTTCCCATTTGAGGGTAATGCAACTTTTTTCATTTGTTTTCAATATTATTAGAGAGTTGTTTTATTACAGGTAATCAAGTATTTATCGTGGCAATTGCAGCCTTGAAGGCCACAATGCTTACATGGTAAGGTTGACGATTCAATGGTAAGTTTTTTTCCAGAAATAAGCGCCTCAGCCACCTTTTTTCGGGCTTCTGCCAAAATTCTCCCAAAAGTAGCTCTCGATACTCCCATTTTTTCGGCGGCAGCCTCGTGATACAAGCCTAAAAAATCTGCTGATCTAATCGCATCAAGTTCATCGAGTTCTAGATGAATCGTGGTAAGCTTCCTTCTCTCACATCCAATAGGGGTAAAGCCTGCTACAGTAGGCTCGTTTGATACTATTCTACAGCATTTCTTTCTGGGCATATGCTCAATATTCGGGTTGCAAATATAAGCATATGCTCATAATAATTGCATTAATCATGAATTATTTTGAATCGAGGAGAGTGCATTTCCCCTCGCTTGCAGCGTGGAGCCTCAATTATTTGTAGTTTTCATCCTGTTCTCCTGGATGCAAGAATGTTTGCGGCAGCTCCGCTTTTACTTCAATTATTTTTCCTGTAACAGGATGTGGGAATTGCAGGTAGTAAGCAAATAGCCTGATTTGACGCTTGAACTTGCTGCTGGCACCATATCGGTAATCACCAACTATTGGACATCCAATGTCGGACAGATGTACCCTAATCTGGTTCTTTCTTCCGGTATCGAGCTTTATCTCGAGCAGGTAGTAAGGAGACACCTCTTTTACCAGCCGATAATTTGTTATTGCAAGTTTTGCTTCTGGCGATTTTCTTCCAGAGTATACTTTCAGACTTTTGGGATGCTCATGCAACCAGCTTTCCACAACGCCTTCTGCAACTTTTGGTGGATTCTCCACCAGTGCATAGTATAACTTCTCCACACTTTTCCAGTTGTCCTTTAGCTTATCCTGGACGGCAATACTCTTGGCGAAAATTAGCAAACCGGCCACCTCCCTGTCGAGCCGGTGAACTACAAAAATGCGCTCCCTTCCCTTTGAGGTATTGGTAATATAGCTACCTAAAATTCCGACAAATGATTTACTATTTTCCTCCCCAATTCCATGGGTGAGCAAGCCTGCTGGTTTCTGAGCAACAAGAAGAAAATCATCTTCGTAAAGGATTGGAAATGGCGGTGTCGACCGTCTGGCGGGTTGTTTTTCCCTCTCAAGCGTTACTTCATCTCCCGGATTTACAATTTGTCTTGGGTTGTTGTTTGCTTTTCCATTGATATGAATGGTGGCGTATTCAACTATTTTTTTTGCCTTCGACTTTGAACCTAGGTTTAACTTCTGCATCACTAGGTCGAAAAGTGTGATGGGAGCTTCCGTGGATAGCTTCATTATTATCTCATTTTTTTACAAAATTAGTAAAATGGTGCAGGTTATGGTTGAGTAGTATTGTAATGTCAGAATAAAAAAACCGGTTGTTATACCGGCCTTTTAAATAGGAAGCAGGGGAAATGTTTACTATGGTTGACTTTTAATAAAGAAGTAAAGGCCATAGATGCTGCTGTAAGGCATCACTTTTCCATTGTAGGATAGGCTGTCGTAATTGTAGTAAGTGCAACATCCGTCATTTACAACCTTACAATCAAAATAAATCGTGTCGGTTTCGGTTTGGCTAAGATGTAAATAAAATGTTTTGATATTTTCACCAGCACTCACTTTGGAGATATCTGTGGTATAAATATAGTTTCCAAAGTAGTTCGAGTTACTGATTACAAAATTGACCGGTTCTTGAACATTATTTTTAAGGTAGTAGAGCTGGATGGAGTCTGGGATGTAGGTGCTGTCGTTAATCATGCTTGTGCCCGTGAGCGAAGGAAACAGGGTGAAAACGAATGGGGTGGGGTAAGGATTACAATAGGTGCAGTTATTGTTATCCATACAGGAAGAGCTAATAATTGCAACCATAACTAGTAAGGGGAAGATTTTTTTCATAGCATTTTTGGTTCAAAGGTCCTCCTAATCTATACAAATATTATACCGCAACTTAGGTATTGGAAAATTTCAGCTTTAAAAAATCTACAATCAAGTGTAAAGGAACTAATTCCTGATTTTTTGCAGCCAATGACCAACGTTATTACGGCTAGCTGTATATAAGCGCCACGATTTTTTCAAGCCACTTTGCATCTATTTCATCAAACGATCCAAGCTCGCTGCTATCCACATCCATCACCCCAACGATAATCTTTTCGGGGTTAAATACAGGTACAACAATTTCCGACTTCGACCTTGAGTCGCATGCAATATGGCCTGGAAACTGTTCAACATCCTCAACCATAATTGTCTTCCCTTGGTTGATGCCAGCCCAGCAAACCCCAACGTCTGTTTTAAGTTCCATGCAGGCAACCGGTCCCTGATAGGTGCGCACGATGAGCTTTTGCTCGGGAGTTAGGCAATAAAATCCACACCAGAAGAAGTAGTCCAACTTGTGCTTGAGTACCGCAGAAATGCTACACATCCGAGCAGTTGGGTCTTGCGACTTTTTTACCAGTTCTGTCAGCTGATCGTAAATACGGGAGTAGCGCGAATCTTTTTTCTTTGTGTCCATTGTAAGGCATTATGAGCAATAGACAACAAAAGTAGCCAAAGGTTCATTAGCACCCAAAATCTTTTTGGTATTGTTTTGCAAACGGTAGTTTAAAACTATTATCCGGCAAGGTTTTACCTAGCATAGGTCGTAACTTGTCAGGCGAAAAACTTAAGGTAAATAATGGGGAATCAAACCATAATTCGTATAGCCGCAATACTCTTACTATTTGCCGATGGCTGTGGTTTAGGAAGAAGAAATGATAGCCATCCCAATTCTAATTCTGTTGATAATAGGCTAAAATCAGGAATCGTTGTTTTTTCGCCAATCAAAATTTTAGGCGTTCATGTGTCTAGTACCCTATATTTTGACGATTATGGCCAAAAGCAACTAATAGAAACATTTAACGAAGGAGATGATTTTGGCCTTTCCGGTCGGAGTCACTCTATCAATCTGATTCGCGATGGCTACCTCTACTCCTTCGATTTGTTCCGGGAGGAAAATGGTGATGATATGACTGAAAATATGGTGCTAAAAAGAGTTCTTTCAACGACGCTTCTTGCTGCTTATCCTCAGTTTCTGCTTTCCGATTCCATGAAGCGATTTATGGACTATCGGGAGGAGGGTAGCGAATTTTTGCTTGGCGTATTGGGAACCAAATTCTCGTATAGCTTGTATCACGAGTATCCTCAAAGACGCATGCACGGCGTTCATTTTAACAATGTTGTGCTGAAGACTGAAATTAATGGGGTTGAGGTTGTTGCTCAAACTTTTTCTAAAAATCCGAACATTCCAGATCAGCAGTTTGATCTTCCAATCGGCTACAATATACAGGATTATGATTCAGGCGAAATTGACTCTAATTCTCCTTCTGGTGGAGAGGATATCAATGGTTAGCCTATTTAGTTTTTGCTACTAAGGGACGGAGCAAGTACACCGAGATAGCTGCAAGTAGGTATGCAAAAAGTGTTCCCCAAATCAAGCCTAATGCTGGGTAAGATAAGCTCACTGCCCATCCGTAGACTACAATATTGGCTGAGGTGATAATCATTATTTTGCCGGTGGCTCTAGCAAATTGACTTCCAGCGCTCATCGTGAGTATCACCATAGACGATAACATGACAGCGGGAAATATGCTAAATAATCTACTCCAGTAAGCATTCCCTGTTCTCCCTATAGTAACTGCTCCTCCAACAACTAAACCAGCAAACATTGCTCTGGTAATGAGTTGTAGATTGGAAAATTTTTTGTTGGTTTTTGGCAGGGATTGAATGCCAAGTTTTTGTTCAGCCACTATAAAAATGAGGGATGATACCCCTAAATAAACTAGGGAAGTAATCCAGCTAGGAAGTTCTTTTAAGGGTAAGGAGAGGGCGGCGAGTGCAAACCATGATGCCACAGAAATTGTGGTAGCGAGGAGAAGCCCTTTTTCGACTAGCGCAATAAAAATGAATAGGAAGAGGGTGTCTATAATCATGCCAATAGGCACTGCCGACGCAGCGTTTGCAGCAAATTGAGATCCTTGAGTTATTCCAATAAATAACAGCTATACCAATATTGTAGATGGTAGGTTGGCAACCATTCCACCTGCTTTACTACCCAACTTTTCTGAAAGCATTGTTGCTAGGCTTATCCATATGCCGCCTATAAGAAATGCGAAGATTATTAGAAGCATGAGGTGGCGAATTGGGTTGAGATAATTCAGGCAATCCAACATTGATAATCCATCGCATCATATTAGTTCTGCAAATTAGTAGATGAGAGGGATTAGTCTCCAAGTTTTTTTCATATAGTACCTGTAGGTGGGTATCTCCTTTTTTAGTAATGATTCCTCTATGGTAATTTTTGAAACCAGATCAATTACTAGCAGCACCATTAAGCTTGTTTTTAATGCTGTTGGATGTTGAAGGGTAATGGGGGCAGTGAAGAGTAAAACCGCCAAATACATGGGATGACGAATCCATCGATATGGACCATTAATTTGGAGCTCCAATCCTTGGCGTGGAATTGGGAAGATGGAGACGTTATAAACCCCAACCACCTGAATAGCCCATATTCCAAGGACAAGGCTAGACATCTGTATAAGCAACAGAATTAAATTACCAACGGTGAATATGGGACCAGCAACAATAAGGGCACCAATTAGAAGAAATTGAACCGCTGTAGATATTTTTCCTGCTTTTTTCATTCAACTACATGTAGCCAAGTGCTAGAGCAATAAAACCTAAACCACTTATTACCCCATTAACAAGAATTGCAACCTTTATGTTTTGCGTCTTCTGAAAAGCATAGGTAATTAAGAATGCAGTTGGGGTGGAGACAATAAGGAGGTTAAGGCCCAGCGGCAGACGGAAAATTAACCACAGCAGGCCATTGATTAACCATGTTCTTTTTCCAAATTTTGCCTGCTGCCGAGGGAATAGGTAGCCTCTCCAAAATAGTTCACCACTCAATAGGTTGAAAAGGAATAGAGGCAAGCAAGCCAACATAATCCAGCTATCTTCAGGGGCTAAGGAATGCAGCTGCAAAAGTGCAGGTTGTGGTGAGAAATGATCAATGTTGTTTTTACTTATAAAGATGAGCACCATCGTTAGAATAGCCGAAAGCATTATGCTCAGGAAAACCCATATCCAATCTTCTCCCTTCAACTTTCTTATTCTTAATCGATGTTTTAGCTGATGGTAGGTGAAACTTTTTAATTCTGTTTTTACCAAAACCATTGTCAACAATAACATGGGCAAGAATACAGCAATTCCGGTTGAGATATACCATGCAAGTGGGGCAGGGGTTGCGGCAAACTGGACTACCATTCTCGGTAAAAAGTATTGCATCGCAAACCACATTGCTGCTGTAGTAGCACCTAGAAAAACTATGGAAAGGCCAATACCCATAGGCTTAACCGAAGATTGCTCTTTGTTATTGCTTTTCATGTGTTCAGGTATTTAAGGTTAGTAAATCATTTTTGTCGATTTAGTTAATCCGTTTATCCAGCAAAAAGGAGCTGGCAGTATAATTTGAAGTTCGTAGTTTCTATTTTATTAGATCTCTGTAAATCAAAAGTTATTGGTTTTATTGGGCTGTGGTTTCGGATTCCAGTACTTAAATGAAAGAATGGCTAATTTTCGAATTAGGACCCACTGTAACGCTAGAGTGATAATAGCCGTCATAACAAGGGCGGCAATGGTCACCCAAAAGGAGGAGCTGAGGTGAATGCCCAATTTTGCTGGCCACTGAAATACCACATCTCTGTTCTGAAAAATCATCATTATTGTACCAGTAAAAGTGGTTGAGGTTCCGATGAAGCAAATGGTGTTTGCTTTTTTCGCCATCTGTTTTAGGAGAATTTTTCCTCCTCCCATAAAGTATGCCTTTCTGCCAACAAACCAACCGGCACCCAGTCCTGGAATAATGCTTTGCCAAGGCAGTTGGTAGTTCAATATCCAGAAAAGAAACAGGTAAAATGCATACAACATGATCAAGGAAAAAATGGGCAGCGTAAAGGCTCTTCTTACGAACTCTCCCAAAACAAATAAGTCTGTAAGCAGTCCAAGTATAAGCCCGACTAGGGCAAATAGAACGACATACCGTGACGGAAGAGAATCCATACCTAACCGCCAAGCAATTAGCATGAGCAGAAGGGGTGGTGCACCACCTAAAATCACATAAAGAATAGCCCTATCAAGTCGGTTCATCTTTTTAGAGAAAGGCTATGCTTGGGGAAATAGCATTTGCATAATTTTCACCAGGTTACCCGTGCTATCATGCTGGGGGCTGGAGGCTGATTTGCAAATAACGGTAGACCCATGCTGGCTAATAATACGAACATTTGCCTCAAAAACTTTGTTGTTCCTCATGGTCGACCAAAACGACTCTGATCCAAGCGCTTTAGTAAACTCTTTTTCATTGTATAACACGCTATAGTTTTTCCCTACAAGTTCTGGTTTTGTGTAACCAAGAAGTGTTGCTGCCTTCTCGTTAATGTGAGTTACAGTTCCGGTTGAGTCTAGCTCAATAACGGCAACTAAGTTGTTGATAGACTCCATAGTCCAGGCAATCTCATGCTCTTTTCGAGTCATTTCCTCCTGTGTGGCATGGAGTTCCTCAATATTTTGCCTCATCTCCTCCTCTTGAGCCATCATCTCTTCAGCTTGCTGACGGGTTTGCTGAAGCAGCAAAGCCGTTTGCTGGTTTATTCTAACTGAACCTATCGTAGATGCAATGCTTCTTCCCAACTGTTCTAAAAATTCTTGCTGGTAGGGTACAATTGTGGTGAAGGAGGCCATCTCAATTACGCCTAAAACACTACCATTGTCATCCTTAAGTGGAACAAGTATTACAGAGTTTGGATTGGCATCACCAAGGCCGGAGGTAATCTTGATGTAATCTTGCGGAACCTCCGTAAGGTAAATTGTTTCACCCTCAAATGCGCACGCACCAACCAGCCCTTCACCCCACTGAATCTCCTTTTTTAGGAATTTAACCCTGTCGAAGGCAAAAGCGGCAGTGAGTTCTAGAATGGGATGGTTAGAATCGTTGTCGTTGAGAAGAAAAATCCCCCCTTGGTTAAAATTCATGTAACGAGTAAGCTCTTTAACCAGCACCTGGCAGAGGGTTTGCAGATTGTTGGAATTTTTACGAAGGAGCTCCCCAAATTTGGCAAATCCTTCACTTGCCCACTGTCGTTCGTGCTCTTCACTGGCTCTGCTCTTGGCATCTTCATCTGCTTTTTTGAGGCTTTGCTGCATTTCCAGCATCGACTTACCCAGCTCATCTTCGGTAGATGGAAGCTCAATAGTGGCCTCCAAGTCGCCAGTTCCAATTTGTTTCGCAAATTCTGATTTTAGACTTAAATCGGCAACAGATTGCTCAAGTGCTTTATTCATGGCTTCCAGCTCATCGCCTGTATTTAGTTGAGGAATAACGACCTCCTTAATTTTTCCTTGTGCCATGAGCAGGAGATTCTTGGTTATCTGTTTTACCGGGTTGGTAATGGAGGCCGAAATTCTAATTACTAAAATGAGCATAATCAGAAGGCCAATTATACCAACAGCAATGGAGAGATAGAGAAGGTGGTTTGGCTTTGCCATTATTTCATCCATGGGTACTTCTAGACCAACGGACCAGGGTGTATGAATTCCTTTAACCTTAACAGGAACAAAGGCCAAGAATTGCTTGCGTCCCGAGGAGTCGGTGAATTCCGACTGAAACTCCTCACCTCCGATAATGTTTTTGGCAAAGGCGACAAGTTCTGGGTTTGTTTCTGCTATTGGGTTTCCTACTGCTTTAAGGTTAGGATTAACTACGAATTTGAGGTTGTTGGAAATAAGTAATCCCTTAGCGGTTTTGAAAGGTTTTAAGCTACCAACAATATCGCTAAAGCTCGATAGGTCTATATCGGCACCTGCAAGTCCAATAAATTTACCATTTGAGATTAGGGGGATTGAAATGTTTGCAGATAATACTTCATCCTCCTTTTTCCCGGTGTAGGAGTATGGCTCTGGGTCACCCAAATAGTCGCTCTTGGAGGTTTTTAGCTTGTAGTATACACTTGAGGTGTCATCGCCTTGAAGATTTTTTAGCCCCTTTAGCGTTTTTATTTGTCCATTTTCGCGATAGAAGCCCCAGAGAAGTCTTCCATAGTGCTTGGTATAGGTTGGATCGATATATTCTAATTCCCAACTTGTGGCCACCGAAATATGGCTAGGATTATCCTCGATTAAGAGCCGCTGAGTCTTAAGAACTACAGAGTCTCTAAGTGCAGAACCAAGCATTTTCCAACTCTGAAAGCTGGTTCGCATTGTCCGAATGATTGCAAAATCAGATTCGAGTTTTGTCTGTAGCTGCCGCGCTGCTTCCCAAGCTTGGAGTCTTATGATTTGCTTTGCATCGGTTGCTGCCTGTTGTCGCGAGTTAATGCTGATAAAACTGACCGTTGCAGCAAATATTACTGCACTTGCACCAATCACATAGGTTTGTATTTTGCTGCGAAGATTCATTTTTGCTTTCATGGCCAAGAACTTAATGAATTATGTAGTATCAAAACCTGCGTCAATATATTATAATTTATGGCAAGTTGAACCTAATAGCTATTAATTGTTGACCTGTAGTTCCCCTTTGGTGCTCAATACTGCATGATACAGCAAACCTCAATCGAAATTGTCAATCGATTGAGGTTTGCTGCAATTAATTAGTATGGTTGCTATTCGTATTTAAGACTTTCTGCCGGGTTAGTATTTGCAACTTTAATTACGGTATAACCTATAGCAAGCAAGACAATAAGGCTTGCAATGATAGTTGCTCCTACGAAGGTCCAAATGGAAATGGTTGTTCGGTAGGGGAAGTTATCTAACCATTGCTCCATAAGGTAGTAGGCAAGAGGCCATGATGCCACACTTGCTACTACTATCTGTAGCCCATACTCCTTTAGGAACAGAAAGGCTATAACTCGCTTATTTGCACCTAGCACCTTTCTAACGCTGATCTCCTTCCGTCTTCTTTCTGCGTTGAATATTGCCAGACCGAGTAATCCCATATTGGCAATAAGAATGGCTAGGGCTGTAAGAATGAGGAATATTCTTCCAAGCATCTTTTCTTTCACATAGTTTTTAGCCAGTTCAGCATCCAAAAAGCTATAACGAAAAGGATTATCTGGGATAAGATTATTCCATACTTCCTCTGTTTTCTCAACGATTCCCTTTGTGTCTCCATTCGTATGAATGAGGAGGAATGCAGGCGGTTGCTTAGCCAGAAAAATAATTGCAGGTTGAACTGGGTCGTGAAGCGAAAGAATGTTCATGTCGTTATATACCCCTATAATGGTTGACTGCCGTGATCCTCCTGCTGAACTAATCGTTTTTCCTATCGCATCTTTCCAACCAAAGAGTTTCTGTGCTGTTTGGTTGATTATAACTGCATTGGAGTCAGTTGGAAATTCCTTAGAAAAGAAACGTCCTGAGTACATGCTTGCTCCAATTGTTTTGAAGTAGTCGTAATCCACATCCTGTCGGAACATCAGCGTAGTTTGAGTGGTATCAAACCCTTCTGGAACAAACCCTTCTCCATGATTTACACTACCGGGGAAGCTGCTTGTAGCTGTTACGCTTTCAACACCTGAAAATGTTAACATTTTCTCTTTTAGCAAATTTGCTTTTTGAACGGCGTCCCTGGATGTGAGCCCAAGCATCATTATGTTATCTCTGTTAAAGCCTAAATTTTTGTGGCCGAGATATTGCAACTGCCTGTAAACGGTGAATGTGCAAATAATTAATCCAATGGTTATGAATAGCTGAGTGAGAGTCAATACTTTTCGTAGCACAACCGACCGCTTTGCGTCACCAACTTTTCCTTTAAGCGTTGCTATGGGTTTAAAGGAAGAGAGAAAATATGCTGGATAGCTGCCTGCAATGAGCCCTGTAATGACGGCAACCGGAATATAGAACAGAAAAATCTTGTGAGTTGTAAATAAATCCAACTCAATATTTCGCTGTAAGAGTTGAGGTAGCAAAGGTGAAAGCAGCTCTGCCAAGAATAGTGCAATCCCAAGTGATAGGAGAGCCAGCACAACCGATTCGCTCAGAAATTGGACGGCGAGCATCCCTTTTCGGGCACCGCTAACTTTCCGAATTCCTACTTCTTTTGCCCTTCTGGAGAAGCGTGCAGTTGATAAATTCATGTAGTTGGCTGCGGCAATGAGCAGAATTAAAAGAGCAATAGCGCTGAAGATGTAAATGGTTTCGTAGTCGCCATTTGGTTCAACCTCACCCATGAGAGAGGAGTGAAGGTGAATGCTTTCAATTGGCTGTAAGTATGGGATAAAGGATATACCCATTGCTGCAAACTCTTTTCCAATACGATTGTCGAACATTGTTCTGATTTTTGACTGTACCGTATCGGCATTGCTTCCTTCTCGTAGCCTGATGTAGGTAAAGTAGCCAAATTTTCCCCATTCATTTAACTCTTGACTGGAAAACAGCAACTTAAGATTGGCAATGATCTTAGGGTGAATGTGACTATTAGCTGGAAAATCTTTAAATGTACCAACAATGGTTACTACCTTATCTCTTATTTCAATGGTCTGTCCTGTTGGATTTTGGTTTCCAAAGTATCGCTTTGCAGTCTCTTCGGATAAGTAAGCATTGTTTGGGGATGCAAGAGCCTTTTGGGGTTCGTTTCCGTCCACTTTTACATTGAAAACAGCGAAAAAGAGAGAGTCAGTCAGAAAAATACTCTTTTCCAGAAATTTTGACTCGCCAACTTTAACAACGGTAAATTCAGGCATGTCATAAAAGTGGGTAGCGACGGCAACTTCGGGGATATCCTCGAGGATTGCCGGCGCTTCGGGAAGAGGTGAGTTTGCCGCGTTAATCTTCTTACCGTTAAACTCTCCCGTGTGGGCCACTCTGTAAATATTTTGATAGTCAGGATAAAAAGTATCAAAGCTTTGTTCAAATGCAATGAAGCTAATTATTACCACCGCAATACCCAAGCCGAGGGAGAGCCCAACGATATTTATTAGACTAAAAGACTTTTGCCTTTTGAGATTTCGAAAAGCAATTAATACAAGGCTCTTAAACATTTAAATAGTTAGTTGATTTAGTTAAAGTTCGGCATAAGTCATTGCTGGCTGTTCAACCGATACTTTCCCATCGAACAGGTTCACTAATCGGTGGGCGTATTTTGCATCCGACGGAGAGTGGGTCACCATTACTATTGTTGTTCCTTCCCGGTTGAGTTCCTGAAGTAGGTCCATTACCTCTTTTCCATTGTTGGAATCTAGATTTCCCGTTGGCTCATCTGCTAGAATCAGCTTTGGGTTCGAAACTACAGCACGGGCAATGGCAACCCTTTGTTGCTGACCTCCCGATAGCTGCTGCGGATAGTGATTGCGACGATGTGCAATATTCATCCGTTCTAGTGCCTTTTCAACCTGAACCTTGCGCTCACTTGCAGGAATCTTTTGGTAAAGCAATGGTAATTCCACATTTTCGAAAACGGTAAGCTCGTCGATGAGGTTGAAACTCTGGAAAACAAATCCAATGGTGTTTTTGCGAATATTAGTTCGTTGCTTTTCAGTAAACTTGGCAACCTCAATATCATTAATCTTTAGGCTTCCACCTGTAGGATTGTCCAGCAATCCAATGATATTAAGTAGCGTTGATTTTCCACATCCAGATGGACCCATTATGGCAACAAACTCGCCATCTTTTACATGTAGGTCCACTTCGTTTAGAGCGGTTGTTTCAACCTCTTCTGTCCGAAAAACTTTGGTAAGATTTGAAGCATTAATCATGGCGTAAGAATTTAACTGTTTGGCTCATTAGTTACATTAGTTGTGCCGAATGATTAAACATTCACATTATCAGTAATATACATAGTGGTTTCTATCTCATACGGCTCGGTGGAGTGTATCGCTTTTGTACAAGTAGTGTTCGATAATGACCAGCTATGAACACCACATTGGCTCCGCTCTATTCATGTTTAAGCGTTTGAGCAGGGTTAACTTTCACGGTCTGGCTAATTTGCCAATATACTGTTATAAGGGCGGCTAGGGCTGATAACACTGTTCCAGCAACAAATATCATTGGCGAAATTGCTGTTCTATAGGCAAACCGTTCGAGCCAATAGTTCACCATTAGATAAGATACTGGATATGCTATGATATTTGAAAATAGGACCCATTTCAGAAAATCGAAGCTTATTTTCTTTCTTATTTGACTGTTAGAAGCCCCCATAACCTTTCGTAGCCCAATTTCTCTTTTTCTTTTGTTAACCAGAAATGTTGATAGTCCGTAAAGCCCCATAGCCGCAATAACCAGTGCCAATAAAGTGAAAAATAGAATCAGAGAACCAATTTTCCTCTCTCCTGTGTAAAGTTCGTTTAGCGATGTGGTAAAAAAAACTGGCGTGAAAGGGTAATCCGGAACCAGCTCTTCCCATGTTTTTTTTGCAAAGTTTAGTCCTTCAGCGATTTTTCCTTTTTCGAAGCGAATAAGTAAATGGTTTGCTGCATTCATTCTTGGAAATATAATCAACGGAGGAACTCTTTCTTTTAATGAGTTGAAGTTAAAATCGTTCACTTCGCCCAGTATTTTAAATGATTTTCCTTGATCATCGATAAATATATCTCCGGCATTCACACCCATAATATCTTTGGCGCTTTGATTGATAATCATGCAGCTGTCCTGATCCTCTAGGTGTAAACTGCTGAAGTTTTCACCTTTGATGATGGGTATTTCAAGAACATCAAAAAGTTCAGGGTCGGCAGCCAAAAAGGTATACTGAAATGGTTTTTGGTGAATATAAAAGCTTTCCTGCCAGCCAATTTCACCCGGCACTTGGCTCATTAATGCCACGTTTTTTATTGCAGGGCATGTAAGTAGCTTTTCTTTTAGTAGCCTTTTTTTCGAGGCGTTTAGACTCCTATTTCCATCAATGTAGCACACATTTCCAGGGTTAAACCCAAGATTCTTTTTTAGCATGTACTGAACTTGCGAATAAATGCCAATTGATGTTATTATCAGGGTGATTGCAATGGAAAATTGAAAAACAATCATGGCCGAACGCAATGTAATTGCACCTCTCCCTGAGGATAGCTCATTTTTTAAGGCATTTATGGTATTGGTTTTGGCTAGGTACATAGCAGGAAGCATTCCAGTTAGTATTCCTAGGAGTGTTGCACCAGCAATTAGCAAGACAATGGTAGTGGTGGAGTGAATCAATATTGTCGAGGAGATGTTGCTACCAAGGAGAGGATTAATGACCGGTGAAAGGGCTTCGAGCAGGATAAGCCCAAAAATAAGGCTAAGCCAACAAATGACCACCGATTCTCCTATTAGCTGCCAGGTAAGAAGTCCTCTCCCTGCACCAAGTGTCTTTTTAATACCCATCTCCTTAAATCGGTTGATAGCCATGGCGGTGGCAAGGTTAATGTAGTTTGCGCATGCCAAAAGAAGGATAAGAGCACCAACTACCAGAAAGAGATAAACAAGGTCTCTGTTTCCGTGTTTGCTGCCAACCTCGTATTTGATAGACGTGTCGAAGTAGATATCCTGAAGAGGTTTAAGCGTAAAAATGTATCTGTAATTAGGAAACCGTTCTTTGGCCCAGCTGGTGAGTTGCTGTTCCACTTCCAATTTTGACACCCCCTGTTTCAAAACCACGTAGGTGGGGTAGTTCCACATTGATGTGATGTAGTTTTCAAAATTTGGGTCATTTCTGATGCGGCCAATATCGCTGAATGAACCTATGGCGTCGACAGATATGGTGCTGTTTTCCATCTGTTCCATAATGCCTGTAACCGTGTATGTTTGGCGATTGTCCAGAGTGATGGTTTTTCCTACTGCATGGTCGGTGCCAAAAAGTATTTTGGCTTCTTTCTTGGTGAGCACCAACGAAAAAGGTTCCTTTAGCACATTCTCTGGTTCTCCTTCAAGTAGTTTGACGTTGAATGTTTTAAAGAAATTACTATCGGCAAATAGAAAGTGTTCAATGGTAAGTTTTTTCTCACCAACGGAGGCAAGAACATCAGAGTAAGTAAAAAAATCA
>DATKVT010000030.1 GCA_035529935.1 Williamwhitmania sp.
TGGCTCTTACATCGAGATGTGGTAATTTCTTGTAAGATACTGATATTCAGAGTATTTACCAAATATTTACGTGTTTATTTTACTGGTAATCAGGCATTTGTTTTTTTTGTCATGTACTAAGGAAATACACTTTTAAGTTTGACTATACCGTTAATAGAAAAAGAAATGGATAACCAAACAATTGAAGCAACAGTAATTGAATCCGTAAATAAAGGTGTTGAGATTTATAAAAAAGTCATCGATGATAATTTTTTTTGCTATAAACTTACTTTAGATTGTGCCGACTTAGTGGATATTGAATTAAAATCAACGAATGAGAAGAGGCTCAAACATGATTTACCCGAAAGTCTAAAGATCTCTTTTTTTAGGGCGTTTGATTTATTACATAATTCAATTAATAAAAAGCCTTGTTTGTATTTCTTTGAATTTAAGGAGGGTTTGGCAGATCAAATCCATACTACATATAAAGAATTTTGCTCAAATAATGGTGAAAGAAACAAATCTGGTTTAAAGGGGAAGCCGGATTTAGATACAAATATTTTGTATGTTGGAAAAGTGAAAAAGGATGTTGGAGCAAGACTTTCAACTCATTTTGGTTATGCTAATTCTCAAACGGGTGGGTTACAATTAAAATATTGGGCAAAGCAAATTGGATTGAAACTTGAGGTGAATATTATCGTTTTTGATGTAAATATTGGTGATTATATTAATCCTTTGGAACTTGAATTGACGAAGATACTTAAACCATTAATTGGAAAATCTAAATAGAATGCAATCCCGCTGCACTAGTTTTCTTTGGGTTAGGTGCAAATTGCCCCGTCCTATAAAACAACCACCTCTATATGCTTTTCAATTTGTCTTGGTATCTTCATGCCAGTAAAAGTGGCATAGCACGCAACGCATAAGCAACATGGTATGTTAGAAACCGAACGACTTCTTATAATACCGCTCACCTACGAACAGCTGGTTAAGTATGGGCAAAACGATGGCTCGCTGGAGCAGGAGCTATGCCTGAATATTTCTCCACGAGTAATTTCTGCTGAACTGGCCGAGGCGCTGGAGAAGGCCATACTCCCTCGCGTAGCCGATACCAGCCGAAACTACCTTTACTCCACGCTTTGGAGTGTGATTCTAAAGGAGAAGAACCAGATGGTTGGCGACCTCTGCTTTATGGGCGAACCCAACGATATGGGAGAGGTAGAGATTGGCTATGGCACATACCCTGCCTTTCGAGGCAAAGGCTATATGGCCGAGGCGGTTGGAGGCATGGTTGGCTGTGCCGCGGAGCAGCCCGAGGTGAGGGCGGTGGTGGCCTCCACCAATAAAGATAATCCGGCATCCATGGCCGTGCTGGTGAAAAACGGCTTTGTAAGAACAGGGGAGACAGATTCGCTAATTCACTGGAAAAAAGAACTAGCTAGGTAACCGTTATACAAAAGATACCATCAAATGGCAACATCCATCTACGACGAGGATTTTTTGAGCGCAATAACCTTTGAGCCCTTGAGGCGCGACAATTGGTCGAAGTTTGTTCAGCTCTTTGGGGAGCGGGGCGCTTGCGGCAGCTGCTGGTGCATGTACTACCGTCTCAAAAAAGCCGATTTTGCGGAGGGTAAGGTTGAGGGTGGAAACAAGGCCGCCATGCAAATGCTTGTAATGGAGGATAGACCAACCGGAATGCTCGCCTTTTATGAGGGCGAACCCATTGCCTGGTGCGCGTTTGCTCCCAGAGAGCACTTCATGAAGCTGGAAAAATCACGGGTTCATAAGCGCATCGACAGCAATCCCGTTTGGTCAATACCCTGCTTCTTTGTGGACAAACGGTTCCGCCGGCAGGGTGTTTCGGTGGCCATATTGAAGGGGGTTATTCAGTATGCAAAGGAGCAGGGCATCCGCATTATTGAGGCCTACCCAACCATTCCCACCAAGGAGCGCTTGCCCGATTCGTTTGCCTGGATAGGTCTATATAAGTCGTTTGAGCGTGCGGGCTTTGAGGTTGTCGACCAAACCTCCAATAACCGACCGATGGTGAGATACTATACTGATAAGTAGTGAAGCAGAGCCATGTGCTTTTACCTTTTTTGGCGTTGTCCTAATTTTGTAGAATTACGTTCTGAAAGAACGTGATGTAAAAGCACAGGGTGAAACGAAGTGAAACCCTGTGCTATCGTAATTGGCACCCCTGAAGGGCTGAAGGCCCGAAATGTGCCTAAGCCGTGCCAATGCGTGGCGGATTGGTGGAGTGTTGCTAACCGCTATTCAATTTCCACGGCATTGATTGGTCTAATCCCACCTTTTTGGTTTTGTTACCTCCCCCATCTTTCATACATTTACTTCAAAGGGTTTAGATCGTTATTCGAGGATTTCAAAACAAAACCTTCATTTTTGCATTTATCCCAAATATGCCGGAAATTAGTGATGGTTTTTAGTCAATAAATTGTCCCTAAAAAGTGATGCCATGAGCAAGTTATCCGTGTTTTTACCACATGCCGTATGGTTTATGGTGGTGGCTCTCTATATCCTAACCATTTTGGTTTGGATGATTATTGCCGGGGTAATTGTGGTTAGAATCTTTGTCTGGAAAAAGGGTGCCAATAGCGTTTGGCCCAACTATGTCTGGCGGATGTCGGCACAAACGTGGGAGCGAATTTTGTATGGCTTCATAAGTGGCATTGCGCTTCTTTTTATAACCTTTTTTTTAGTCCCTTGGTTCTTTGGCGGCTACCTGCACGGCAAGCCATCTGCCGATTGGAGAACAAGGGCGAGGCAGGCAAATACGGCCATCATTTTTGGATTTGGATATGGCACCGATGGTGAAGGAAACATGACTCCCAGTGTGGCAAACCAAACTCTGCTCGATTCTGCCCTTGCCCAAACCAACGCTACTTACCTGATTATGCAGGAAGGAGTGTACGTGGCTGCTGAGGAGGCTAAGCAGCATGGAACATTGGGTAACCGGCAGCTAATACGGATACATCTCCACACGGTGGGCAAGGATGTCAACACCCTTCAGGCGGCCAAGTTTGCCGTTTTGCAAATGGAAAAGTTGGGGGTAAAGCAAGCCGTGGTGTATGCCCACGATTTACAGCTTGCCCGAGCAGTATTTGATTTGCAACGCGTAGCAGCCTCCAATCCCAAGTGGCATGATATGAAGTTTATCTTTCCCAAAATTTCAAAAACACCATCGCCATCCGATTCTAATCAGCTGCGAACCCGCTGGAGGGTTGTATACCGAGCAATTGAGCTTTACTATTCTCGAGTTAGAGACGCTTGGAGTAGTTTCTAGCAATTCATAGTTCTAATTTTTATTGCGATGGGTTTATTTGGACCTCCCAACTTCGAAAAGTTGGTTGCTGGCAACAAGTTGTCACGGCTTACACAACTTCTCAATCGCGACGATCTTTTTACGCAGATTAAGGCTGTTGACGCGATTAAAAGAGTGAATAATCCTTTGGTGCTACCTGTACTCTGGAACTTTGTGGAGGGCAATCGTTACCGACCAAGAGAAGCCGCAGAGCAGCTACTGAGGTATGGTTTGGATGCCATACTATGCATTGCATCTAGTGCCACCGATGAGGTTGTTCGACAGAATAGTGCTCGTAAATTTTTGTATTATGGGCAAAGCGTAAAATACTTTCCATCGACCACCGTTTTTGCGCCGGCTAAACCCTACGCCGATTACCTAAGAAATTATTTGCTGGATGATTTTCGGCAAATCTATTTGGGCGATGATATAGATAAGCAGCGGGACTCCATGGCACTGGTGGACATTGTAAAGGAGCATCGGCTAACACCTGTTTTAATTGAAGCACTAAATAGCCCGCTGCACTGGAAGCGTCGGTTTGCCTGCGAGTGCTTGGGCAAATGCGGTGATGAGAGCGCCATAAATGCCTTGGTGGATTACCTAAACCTCTTGTGGGAAATTATTTCATATAAGAAACCTGCAAACGGTGAGTTTACAAGAGATAACTGCGAATACGAGATGGCAGAATGCGTTAGGACTCTAGGAATACTACGGGCAAGCAGCGCGGTTGAGTTGCTTATTCCGCTGCTAAAATATAAGGGTGAGAATATCCAAACTGCCACCATTATTGCCTTAACTGCTATTGGCGATGAGCGTGCCACAGAGTCGATTGCCTCACTCGGGTTTGCCTATGATTCATTTGTTTGGATTGAAAGCCTACGAAAAATTGGTGGGCAGCAAGTTGTGGAACCACTACAAAAACTCACCAACGATTACAATGAGGGGGTAAGAAGGAGAGCAGTTGAGGCATTGCGAGATGTAGATTGTTCCAATCCCATACTGCTGGAGCAAATTGCCAGTCAATTCAATGAAAACTGTTATAGAATATATACCGATATACACTATGCCAATAAGCAGTTTTGGCAGTTTGGGGCAGGCCCTTCCGGCAAATCGCCTTTGCCCACCGCCAGTGAGCTGCATGAGAAGGCGAGACGTTTGATACAGGAGAGTTATCACTTAAGTATTCAGGACGAAAGGGAAATGTTGAAAATTGCAGCCAATCTGCGTAGGGAGAACCCCCAAAAGTATGATTTTATGTCCTAGCGAAAGTTTGGTTTTAATATGGCATTTGGTTGTGTTTATTGCTATTGGCCCACATATGTGGTGCATTAAAAAGCCCAACTTGCTGTTGGGCAAGTTGGCTTTTGAAATATATTAATCTGTTTCCTAAATCGCCTCCGACTCCACAATCGTAACGCCATTGCTTGCCTCACTGGCTACCTTTTTAACAAAATTGGCGAAAGGTGGTATTGCAATACCATTGCTAGCAAGTTGCACAATTAAAGCATACCGTTGCAGCATGGGTGCAACGGCAGCAGAATCAATTGGGGGAGGTGGATTCTTCCCCGGTCTTCTTGAATAGTTTTTCAATGGTAAGGATGAGTTCACTCCGGCTTAACGGCTTGGTAAGATACTCGTTGCAGCCAGCATTAATGGTCTTCTCGCGGTCACCTGTGAGGGCGTAGGCCGTTTGCGCAATAATCATCACCTGCTTGTTGAAGGTTCTGATAATCCGAGTAGCTTCTAGCCCGTCCATGTCGGGCATTTTAATATCCATCAGCACAAGGTTCAAGTTAGAATTTTCGCGGCAGAGCTTCACCGCCTCACGACCGGTCCTTGCAAACAGAAGTTGTGATGCAAAGGGTTCGAGAATGTCGTGCAGATATTGGGCAGAGATTTTGTCGTCCTCAACCACTAGAATGTTGAGCTTTTGCTTAACAGTTGCCGCTTTTAGTGCTGCTGTATCGGTGGTGGATGGAGCGGTATGTTCGGCATTGGTGAGGGGTAGGGTGAAGGAGAAGCGAGTTCCCTTGCCCTCTTCCGATTGCACCTCAATGGTTCCACCCAGCATCTCCACGTACGATTTAGTAATTGCTAGCCCAAGCCCGGCACCCTCATAGGAGCGAGAAAGTGACGTGTCGCCCTGAATAAAACGGTCAAAAACCTTTTTCAACATCTCTGTCGGTATTCCAATGCCCGTATCTTCCACTGAAAACTCAACCTTTTTTGGGCCAATGGACATGTTAATGTGGATGCTTCCTGTTTCGGTGAACTTGATGGCGTTCTTGAGCAGGTTGGTGACGATGGAGAGGAATTTTTGCTTGTCGGTGGCGATCACCAGGTCGGGCAATTGGCTATCATCCTGCACAATAATAGCTATCTTCTTTATATCGGCCTCCGGTTTAAAGAAGGCGGTAAGGTTTGTAACCTCTTCGCTGACGTTCACCTCCGAAACGAATATCTCCATCTGCCGCGATTCAATTTTGGCAATGTCTATCAAATCGTTGATGATGCCGAGCAGTCGCTTACCACTTTGCTCTACTATTTTGATAAACTCCAGCCGCCTTGCTTGCAAAAGAGTTGGGCTTTTCAGCAGCTCGGTAAATCCTAGGATTCCGTTCATGGGTGTTCGTATCTCATGGCTCATGTTGGCCAGAAATGCCGACTTTAGCCGGTCGTTCTCTTCCGCCTTTTGGAGGGCAGAGATCAGATCCTCCTGCATTTTCTTGCTCCCGGTGATATCCTCCTTAACCGCAACGAAGTGAGATATGGTTCCCTGCTCATCCTCTACGGACGATATTATTGCTCTTTCCCAGTATGTGGTGCCATCCTTTCGTTTATTGCAGATTTCTCCGCTCCATACCTTTCCGCTTAGAATTGTTGTCCATAGGTTTTGGTAGAAGGTTATTGGCTGAAGCCCCGATTTAAGTATGCGTGGATTTTTCCCCACTACCTCATCGAACGAGTATCCGGTAACGGTTGAGAACTTTGGGTTAACATATTCAATGTTCCCTGACTGGTCTGTGATCACAATACTCACCGGATTCTGTTCCACCGAACGGCTTAGGAGCCGCAGCTGCCAAATGGCCTTTCGGGCCTCGGTAACGTCGTGAATGATTGAGTAGAGGTATTGATTCTGCTGAAATCCAACCTTGCTGCTAAAAATCTCCACGTCTCTAATTTGACCATCTGCCTTGCGGTGCTTAAGTTCAAAGTAATCCTGGTCTTGGTTGAGCACCATATGCATCCTATCCTCAACCTCACCCTTGATTGATACGTTGATGTCGTAAATGCTCATTTGTTTGAGCGTTTCCAACGGCCAACCGTAGTAATCTGCTGCCGCAGTGCTGGCGTCGACAATCTTTCCGTTTTTCGGTTCTATAAGGAGCTTAACTGCTGAATGGTCTTTGAAAAGACTTTTGAATTTTTGCTCACTCTCACGCAGCTCTTGCTCTGCTTTCATCCGGGCGGTAACGTCGTTGTAGAGGGCCACAATTTCACCCGTGTCGAGTCTGTAAATAGTATTTTCGCGCCAACCCTCAATGCGGTTGTCCTTATATACCGTTGCGTCGACGTGCTCTGTTTTACCCGTTTTCATCACCCTTCTAAAAGTTTCTAGAAATCCAAGGCCTTCGGCTGATGGAAACAATTCGCTGATTCTTTTGCCAACTACCTTATCTCGGTCAATGGAGTCTATCACCTGGGCTACCCGATTGAAGTCGGTAAAAATAAAGTCGTTCCCATTGTCCACGGCCTTGTAGATGGCTATGGCATTGGGGCTGTTATCGAACAAATTTTTCCACCGCTCTTGGCTTTGCAGCAGCTTTTGTTCTGCGCTTTTTCGCTGGGCAATATTGTTGGTAATGGCGAAGAATACATCCTCTCCATCCGTTTTGTGGTATTGCAGGTGTGCTTCCACGGGATAGAGGCTACCATTCTTACGCCTGTGAACCGTTTCATACTCCAACTTTTCAAGGGTTCCGTCCAGCAGGGGCTTCAGCTGTTCGGTAAAGGATTCACGAGTGAACTCAGGCTTGATATCTAGAGCTGTAAGTTCCAGCGCCTCTTCGTAGGAGTATCCAAGATTGAGCAGCGCGCCTTTGTTAAGATACTCGAATTTTAGCGTCTTTGCATTAAAGAAGTAAACCTCATTTAGGCTGTTGTCAATAATTTGTTGCAGCTGAAAATGTTTGTTTTCCAGCTTTTTTCTTGCTGTAATATCCTGAATCACGCCAAATATTACATTTTCTTTTTGATCGTACTCAGCGATGGAGTGAATCTCCTTGATTTCACCAGTGGAAGTTTTAATCTTAAACTCAACATTGTAGGGCACGCCTTCCTTCACCAGCATTCTCATTGCTTCATCTAGCAAGGGGCGGAACGCAGGAAGTGGGTATTGCTGGATTTTCTCTATGGTCAAATTTTCAGCTGATGTGCCATAAATTTTGCAGGCTCCTTCAGATACGTCAACCTTACCATTGGTGAGGTGTATTTCCCAGTTCCCAAGCATTGAGGTAACTTCTGCCCGCCGGAGCCTAGCCTCGCTTTCCCTTACCTTTTTTTCCGAAAGATGCTCCTCCGATTTATCGCGAAATACGAGAACAACACCCTGCATTAGTCCATGCTCATCGCGGATGGGGGATGCGCTATCGGCAATTGGAATTTCTGCTCCGTCTTTGCCGATGAGAATGGTATGATTGGCAAGTCCAACTACAATGTCCTTTTTTATTACCTGCTGAATGGGGTTTTCCACCGGCTTGCGCGACGATTCATTGATTATATTGAATATTTCTTCGATGGGTTTGCCTGCTGCCTCGTCAATGCTATATCCAGTTAACTTCTCGGCAACGGCATTCATACGTTTAACATTTCCAATAACGTCGGTGGTAATTACACCATCGCCAATGCTGTAGAGAACGGTGAAGAACTCCTTGTAGTAACCGGCAAGCGATTTTTCCTTTTGTAGCGATTCAAAGTAGATGTAACGTTTTAGGTAGCTGTAGTACCAGATAAGCCCCAAGGCAGCGATTAACAGAAGTATCAGGGTTAAGGTAAATGTGATTTTGCCCCGCAAGTATAATGGGGCATACAGTTCATCCTTGTTTATTTTGGCAACCAAAAACCACGATGTCCCTTTTATGGGAGCCATATAGGCCATAACGCTTCGACCAAGATAGTTTACACCCTCGTAGAAACCCACATATCCCGACACTGCCTTTGCCGAAACCTCATTGGTTTGGCTTATAGAAACCCTAACGCTCATTGCGCTGCGACCACTATGCTGTAGTTGATTCAGAAATAGAACGCTATCCTTATCTCTTTTTACAAGAACAGTTTCAAATGTTTCAGAAAACGTAGGGCGTTGCTCTATAAGCGGGAATAGTTGGTCGTTAGCGTTTTCTATAAATATTAGCGTGCCAGTAACGCCATTGCTGCTGTTGAGTACCGGTGTAATGTAACCCAGCTGTAAGGTGTTAAGCGCGCTGCATTTATATATGTCGATGAAGATTATCTCTTTTTGTTGCACTGCCTTTTGAACCAATGCCACGGTTTGCGGATCGAGCTTTTTTGTCGCGCTGGAGGCGGAAAGTAATGTGTTGCCCTTGCAATCGGTGAAAACGATGTCGTTGTATGACTCATTCCAGTTGATGAGCATTAATCTTTTAAGTATCTTCTTCTTAAGGTTAAGATTGCTAGGCGTTATTGCCCATTCATTCAGCGCTTTTGAAAAGAATGGGCTATTAGAAAACATTTGGGCATCGGCGAGCTTCTCCTTACGCCACTCCTCAATTTGGTTGATTTTTAAGGTTGCCACCTCCTTAAGCTCGCTGTTCTCCTTGGCGGAGAGCATCTTCTTCTCATAGCTGAAAAATGTCCAAGCCAATCCTGAAATTAGTAGTGAAAGAAGAATCCAAACGAAGGCAATGTTTTTCTTGTTAATCAATACAAAAGGGATATTTCTTGGGATATTCATGGCTGCATTTTTTGAGAGATGATGGGATGAGGGTCTCAAAAATAGCAAATTTGGAAAGCCTTGTGAATGTCTCAGAAAAATTAATTTGACAAAGGTGCGAAACTGTAGACTTCGTATACGCTATGTTTCAGTGGATAAGATGAGAAATGTCACTAAATTCATTATTGACGAAAGGATCGCAATCAATAATGCAGCATTTTGGCCATTTCTACTTTTACAATTGCGTCGAAGCGGAGAGCCTTTTTAACAAGACTCTCTTGTGGATAGTTTTAATGCTCCGCAATTGCCTCCGACTCTACTATGGTAACCCCGTTGCTAGCTTCACGGGCAACTTTCAGCATAACAGCTGCCACATCGGCGGCCTCTATGGCACGGTAGCGCCTCAACTTGCCTTGAAACAGAAATGCAAGCCCCTTGAACAACCATTTGCCAATCTCCTCACCAAGACGAAATTCGTCGCGCTTGCCTAGCAGCATGGAGGGACGCAGGATTACTGTTTTCTCAAACATTTGTGCGATGAGCAGGTTTTCCATCTCCCCTTTGGTGTGGAGGTAAAAGTTGCGCGATGCGGCATTGGCACCCAAGGAAGAGATTACCGCTATGGTTGAAACGCCATTCTTTTTTGCCAGTTCTGCCACTTTTACAGGTAAATCTAAGTCAATACGGCGGAATTCCGGCTTGCTGCCAGCCGCTTTTATGGTTGTCCCGAGACAAATGTAGAGGTCATCGCCTGTTAACTGCACAGCTAGCCTTTCGGGATTACGTAAATCACCTAGGAAAAATTCAACCTTATCGGTTGTGAATTGTGGCTTCGAACGTCCAAAAACCTTTATGTGTGAGTATCTTGAATCCTGCTCCAGTAATGTTAGAAGGTGTGAACCTACCAAGCCGGTAGCTCCAAATACAATGGCTGTTTTCATTTCGGTATTCATGTAGATTTTATTTGTCTTGTGCCTCCCATGCAATTATTCTGCCAAACCGTTGCTATACGGTCATTTTGCTAAAACTTTTTGGTGAAAGTTAATTTAAACAACAGCAATGTGCCATATTATGGAAAATCACAGACTCTAATCATTGCCGTATCCTCGGGCTTATGAGGTGTTTAAAATCAAATCATCAAAAAACAATTAATACCTTTATAGCCCGTAATCGTTTATGAATACAGGTATGCAAAAGAAATTGGTTTTTTTGCTTCTTTTATTAGCCCTGACAGCAGAAGTTACTTTTGGTCAGCGCAACTTTGATAGCGCCACCGGTTGCTACGTTGCTGGTGTTGGTACAGCTCACTCCTCAGCGCTTTACCTGAAGTCCGACTCCTCATTTACCTTTCGTTGGACGAGGGAGGGTGTAACCGGCAACACTTCGGGATCGTGGAAGTTGGTTGGCAAGAGTGTGGAGATATCCAGCTTCAATTTATCTATTCATAATGTGATGGAGGATAGCTATGAGCATCTCGACTGCATAAACATATCCATTTTTGGCAGCGACAACTCTCCTGTGGTTGGAGTTAGGGTGAGCCATAAAACAACAAACGGATGGCAACCCTTTGACGCAGTGACCAACGTGGATGGGGTGGTTCAGCTATCCAGGGCCGATATTGACAACCACGATTCCCTTCGCTTCGATGCTTTTGGTTATGGTTCCATAGCCTTTCCATACACAAGCCCCGACAACTACTTTCGCATCACTCTACCAAATGCAGCCGATACGCTCGTTACCTTTAATCGCGCCACTCTTCGGTTGAGGGGAAAGAGGCTGCTTTTACCTCACAGCGAGGTAGTTGATGGGATTCCTGTAAAATTGAAGAAACGGGAGAACGGTTGTTTTTACTAAGCTAATAACCAAGTTGGTTAGCCTCTACGACTTACCTCTGCTAGCATTTCGCGGTTGAGAATGGTTACCTCCTTTTCGTCGAGGGCAATGAGTCCATCGCGGGCAAAGCTTTTGAGCAGCTTCACGGCGCTCTCGGTGGATATTCCTGCAAAATCGGCAATATCCTTTCGAGAAAGGAGTGGGAAAACCTCCTCGCCGGCAAAGTTTTCGGAGCTAAGATAGAGTAAGGCGTCGGCTAGCTTGCCGGGCATCTGCTTGTAGATAAGGCCTCGGATGGTGTCGTAGAGCTCGGCATCCTGCTCGCAGTAACGCTTGGTGATTTGGAAGGCAAACTCACCGTTTTGCTTCATTAGGTTGGCAATAACCTCCTTCTCGATAAGGTAAACGGAGGTCTCCATTAGCGCCTGTGCCGAAAAGTTGAAGGTGGAGCGGTTGAACACGGTGGAGAGTCCCAAGAAATCGCCCGATTTTAGCAGGCGGATGTTGAAGTTGTGGATGCCATCACCCTCCACGTAGTGCTTCACCAAACCATTGCTGATAAAGAGAACGTAGGAGGCGTAGGCTCCCTGCTTAACCAGCGTTTCGCCCTTTCGAAAAAGCACCTGGGTACGGCTGGTCTTCACCAGCTCCACCTCTCCGGCGGTAAGCTTGGCAAAGCATGGTGCCTTAATGTCGCAGCAAAACTCCTTGTCGGAGTCGGTAATGGTTTTCATAATCGGGTAACAATTGTCGCCCAAAGTTAGGATTTAATTTTTTAGAAGATGAGGAGGAATTATTCGGAAGTTAAACGGGAGTTATTCGGAAGTTAGAAGAAGTTAGAGGAAGGTAGATGAAGTTAAATGAAGTTTTAGCGAAGCGGAGAACTGGCCATTGATGGATTAAAGGATTAAAAGAATTGAACAGAATGTATAGACACACGATCGTGTGTCTCCTTATTTACCAGCCAACGAGTTTCACAATCCGCAGGGACGAAATGTTTTTCGCCCCCGTATATTGCCGTGCATAGAATTATTGAACGGCAACCCCGGAGGGGTTGCATCTTTATAGCCCATGGCTTTAGCCGTGGGTGGTTGATTCCACCAGCGCGAGCGGTGCACGGTAGTTCGATGTAAAAATCTACCTGCGCTGCCTGCACAGCAATCGCAAAAGGGGAATAAGGAAGAAGTTAAACAGGAGTTAGAAGAAGTCAAAAGAAGTTAGAGAAGTCAAAGAATTCAACCGAATGTTGTGATGAAAAATCTTATGCCTTAAGTCCAATACCGGATGTGTTTGGGCGTACCGTAGGGCTCCGTATTACCGGTAAGCGGTTGGTGCTTTTTTTGAAAAAACAGAGGCACCTATCAACCTAAAGTGGAAACCCTGCACCGGCAAAAGGGGGATACTCCTAGTAAGTATGCTTAGCGTAAAGAAATTGGCAATAATTTGCTATGAATTACAGAAAAAGGTTAATTTTGAGATGATGGTTATCAGGCAGATAAACGAGTTGTGTTGCATATAAAACCTTCAATATTGAGAAGTAAACTGATAATTCTAATAATTTTATTAGTTCAAGCCAAATTGACATTTGGCCAGATTACCATAACAGGTAGTGTTTTATACGAGGAAGATTGGAAAGGATTACCAGGGGTGGTGATTAAAGAAATAGGAACTTCAAATGTTGTAGCGGCTGATTTAAATGGTGATTACAAAATTGTTGTCAGTGATACTGCAACATTTTTGGAATTTAGTTATATAGGGTGTTTGACAAGAAAGGTGCCTATAAATGGACAAACTGTGATTAACACTTCATTAAAACCATACATTATTTATGAGGCATGGGATCAAAAAATTAGACTTTATGCACTTTGTGGGGTGATGAATGCACCTTTTGGGGGAAGATTTGACTTTAGTATTCCAATAGTTAGCCCTTGGGCTATTGAATCTCAATTTGCTTATTTGACAGATTTTAAACTTAATAAAAGAATTGATGCGAATTTTAGTTTGTCAGGATATCGAATTCAACTTGGATCATATGCTTGGCTATACGGTTATGTTGATTTTAAATATCGGCAAGTGAGTATTCAAAATAGTATTGATATGGTTTCATATTCCATAGAGAATTATGCAAGGATATATAATTATAATATAATACTTGGGTTGGGTAAAATATTGTATTCTCCTGAAAATACTGATAAAAATTCAGGATATGGAATAATAGCAGGTTACAAAAAGGAGTTTAGTAAATTGGATTATTTAACCTTGACTTACAAGATGGGATTTTACAAAGAAGCATTTGAATATCATTTTCAAATTGATAAACGATTTAAAAGAGTCAAGTCGTTTGTTGCTTATAATAAAATTGGTGATTATCAAGAGATAATGCTTGGCATTGGATTTGAATTAACATATTATTTTAAATATCAAAAAGACGCGCATAAATACACAACACAACAATAAATATTGATCAATTGGCGGATAGTGGTAAATTTGGAAATGAGTACAATTAATGTAATATATAGCGATTTGATAAGTTGTTGGTTTGAAATGCCAAACGCCCCATATTCGTGCTGTTAAAAGAAGTAAGAGAAGCCACAGAACGCTACCGAATATTGGAACCGATTTTTTTTGTGTTTTAAATTTAAAACCGGATGGGTTTGGGCGTACCGTAGGGCTCCGATTCCTCCAACCGGACAGGGTTGGGCGTACCGTAGGGCTCGGTTTTCTTCAACCAGACGGGGTTGGGCGTACCGTAGGGCTCCGATTCCTTCAGCCGGATGGGTTTGGGCGTACCGTAGGGCTCGGTTTCTTTCAACCGGACGGGTTTGGGCGTACCGTAGGGCTCCGTTTTCTTCAACCGGATGGGGTTGGGTGTACCGTAGGAATCCGTATTACTGGTAGGCGGTTGGTGCTTTTTTTGAAAAAACAGAGGCACCTCTCACCCTAAAGCGGAAACCCTGCACCGGCAAAAGGGGGATACTCCTAGTAAGTATACTTAGCGTAAAGAAATTGGCAATAACCTGCTATGAGTTACAGAAAAAGATTAATTTTGGTATAGTGGCAATCAAACCTATACAACCCAAAATGGGTGGATAAGGATGATTTTGTCAGGCCTATAAACGAGTTAGCAGTCACCCTAAAAAATAGACACAGCACATATGAAAAAATCTGACTTGAATAAAGTTGTATTTTACTCAAAAGATGATATGGAAGGCGGACACCAACTCCAAAAAGGAGAGCATATTTTACGGTCTGACATAAAATCAAATTACACAGATATTAACGATATATTTGAACTATACAACATAAAAAAATACATAGATAACGAATTATATTTGATAAGTTGGACTAGCGATGACATAACCAATTTCAAACAAAAAGTAACAGAATTTGGAAAAGTCATAGGACAATTTATGGCTACAATTAATGACAGTAACGTTGTGAATTTATATGAAAGCACTTTGCAAAATTACGTTCATTCGTTTTGGGAGTTGGTCAATAATCAAAGTGCTTTTAAACGAATTTCCAAGCCTGTTTTTAGTAACATTCTTTCAAATGAGCCTCACATAATACACGAGATTTTAACTCACAAAAACCTAGTTGACCATTACGATAAAGAAATTAGACTTTTCTTATTGACATATTCTCAATCTGCTGAAATATTACTTTCGGTTTATGAGGTCAAAGATGATTTTCAAAAAAATCAAAAAATTTTTCCTAAAAGTTTATCCGTTGATGATAAGGAAACGATTCTTTCAAACTATTTAGATTCCAATGATGTGAATTATAATTACATTGGTCCCATCCAAAACGTAAGAAACAGGAATGATTTTAAGGTATCTGATAAAACACGCTTAAAAGCGAAGCGTTTGCATAAAACCGAAACTGAGAAATTCTTCGCAGAAAACAATGGAAAGAAATATGGTGTTTCAGTTAGTTTTTCTGAAAAAACAAGCAAAGTTAAAGACGGTGTTATTGATGAAGATTTCATAATAAACTATACCTATAGCTTAGATTTTATTAAGCAAAACTGTGACCCATACTCGTTATTTCAAAATTTTAAATTTTTATTTGAATACATAGACCTTCAACATAGAATTAATCTTGTAAGCAAGAAAAATAAAATGGGCGTATTTGAAAGAATAATGGGCGTCCATTCCCAGAATGAGTACAGAGGAGGAACAGAATTTAATCTAATGGAGATGACTTCGCATCTTCAAGTAGTAGCCTACAATAAAGTACTTAGCGACTTAGGTATCTTATTGGAAAATGTTTTGCATCAAGTTTTCACTTCATCATTCCAAGAAAAGTTCGAGTTTGCAAGCAATGCAAGTTTCTCAATACCTACAGCTACATCATACTTCGAAAAGGTAAGATTACTAGCTCCTGAGTTTGAGTCAGTATTAAAACAATTCAAACTATTTGTTGAGGACGGAAGTATAGATTTTGAACTTTTACAAATTTCATCTAATCCAACCGCTATAAAAGACATTCCTAGCTTAAACGAAAATAGGTATTTATACTTCAACGAAGAAAATAAAGAAATGGTGGATTGTGTAAATTTGTTCTTCTCTGACCAAACTTTACTTGCTTTCGTTGAACCCTTTAAAGAAAAGCATTATCATACTTTTTTCGATTTACTTGCAAACGAGGAAGTAAAGTATAGCAGTTATGAGTCACATCAAAAACTTCGATTAAACTATTTAATTGACAAAGGGTTTATAAATATTGACAGCAACGATTTTATTCAAATCACAAATCCAGCAAGAGTAATAATACTTAAAGATTTATATCTCAATGAAGTTGCTTCTTTCTATCGTTATTCGTTTGAATTGCGACAAGAAGCCCAACAGATGGAGGTTGAGAAAATTATACACTTTGATAGCACTTTGTTTTCTAAACCAGAACAAGACTATTTTAATTATTTCCTGAACAAAAGTGATTTTACAAATGGCTTGGATTTAAGGAATAGTTATTTGCACGGAACTCAAGCAAAACCGAATGAAATACAAAAGCACAAGTATGCCTATTTTACATACTTAAAATTGCTAATATTGACATTTTTAAAAATAGAAGATGATTTAATAATTTATAACGCGGTTAAAAATAGAAAATAAAAAGGGCGAACTGCTAACACAGTGTATACATCATACGGGTTTCAGGGCAATTTGCAAGTTCAGCGCCCGCTAGCAAGGGCAGTGTCGGGGGATAATGAAGTGGCCACGAACTCCCGCACGCTGCATACACTCAACGTTAAAAAAAGTCAGAGACGTCATAGAATGCAACCGCAAAATGGTGTTTAGTGCGCAACCATTTTCAAATTTTTACATTTTCAAATTCGCACATTGTCCCATTGTCTCATTTTTTAATCTTTTTCCTATTCCACACAAACCTAATTTTGATAGCATCGGCCTTGCACACCTCAGCGCACTTACCGCAAAGGATGCATTCGGAGTTGGTTATTAGGCCACGGTTGTTCTGTATGTAATGCAGCATGGGTATCCTAACGAGGCAATCCTTTTCGCACTTGCCGCACAGCGTGCATTTGCTGGTGTCCACCACCGGAATTAGGCGAGAGTAGTTGGCACCTGCCGAGCAGAGCGCTCCCATGAGGCAGAGATTTTTGCAGGCCCATCTTCGGTCGAGCAGCAGGCCAAAGATTAGGGCCGACATAACGTCTATGGCCCACACCAGTTGGTAGTGTGGTCCAAAATCCAACTTCAGAAACGCTGGGATTACCGCAAAGCCGTGCGTTATT